>DATEJJ010000899.1:0-51289 GCA_035278125.1 Rugosimonospora sp. | reverse complement strand
ATCGTCGACAAGAAGGAGGACCAGGTCCTCAACTTCGCGAAAGCCGGCACCTACGCGTGCGCCAGCGTGGAACACCCGGACGCGAAGATCACCATCACCGTGCAGTAATCCCATCCCCTCAAAGCCGGCCCGGTCGCCTCTCCCTTGCGGCCGGGCCGGCGGGCTATGACGGTCAGCGCCCAACGGAAACCCGGCCATTTGGTCTTGCCGGCTATCCCGTCCAAGGCCCGCCGCGCCCGCACCGTACGCAGCTTCCCCGCCTGCTCGCCGCCACGGGCCGGAATGAGAGCTCACGCACAATCGTACGGTGGGAGCGCACCTGGACGGCGCAGCTGACCCTCCACATCGGACAGTCAAATCCACCAGAACCGGCGCCGCCGGTGGTCGAGGGCTGCAAACGATCGGCCCGTCCTGCCACGTTCCCGCGAGGGCAACGTGATCACCGCGAATCAGTCGATATGTCGTTGAATTTCCGCGAAGGCGATACGAGTGATCATGACTGGCGAAGCGCCTGTATCGACCGCGGTCTGAAACGCCCCACGGTAACGATTCGGTGTCGGCGCTTGTGTGAAAGTGATCACGCCAGTAGATATACCAAACGAATGCTCGGTTGGGTGGCGAGCGTGGCGGAGGTGCCTCGTGAGCCTCTGCTTCAACGTGGTGTTTCCCGGCCGGCACGGCGAGGGCGTAGGGGACACGGGAAAGCCAGAAAGGCAAACCTAAAAAGAGCACAGGGGAGAGAGTGGCAGTGGGGCAACGCGCAACCCGACGGATAGGTCCTTCCGGTGTCGGTCAGCTCACCGACGCGGTCTTCAACGTCGCCGCCACGACACGCCAGGTCATCCGCGTGGCGGCTATTGCGGCGGTCGCATTGGTGGTGGGCGCAGTCCCTGGCGGCGGGTCCGCGCTGGCCTCACCGGGTACCGCGACGGCCAGAACGGCCCCGACCATGGGCAACGGGTCATTCGCGATCGCACCGACACCGCCACCGGGACAGACCGCGCCGCGCGACTCGTTCAGCATGGTCGCCGTACCAGGCCAACAATTCGCCGAGTCGGTGTCCGTCGCGAATCTGACCGCAGCCCCGCTGCAGCTGCTGTTGTATCCGGCGGACGCGTACACCATCCGCAACGGCGGCGTCTTCGCCGTCACCGCCCTGAACGTCACGACGCGCGACGTGGGCGCCTGGGTGTCGAAGCTGCCCCGTGCCGTCACCGTCCCGCCCCGCAAACAGCTGAACGTTTCCTTCACCCTCCGGGTCCCGGCGAACGCCACGCCCGGTACGCACGCCGGCGGGATCGTCGCGCAAGCGGCGGTGCCGCAACGGGTTCAGGTCAACGGCACGATGCAGTCCCTCGTGTACCAGCAGGTCTTCACCCGGATCTACGTCACGGTTTCCGGGCGGCTGATCCCGAACTTCACCATCGACAGCCTGGAGGTCAACCACCCGCAGCCGCCGATCCCGCTGATCACCCATCGCTCCGGTTCGATCACGTATTTCCTCTCCAACACCGGCAACGCGATCATCGAACCCCGCGTGCGCGTCCAGGTGACGGGATGGTCCGGTACGGTCATGGACCGCACTGTGCCAGCCACCGGCCAGCTGCTGCCTGGCAACATCGCCCAATACAACCTGGCGTGGCCGCGAGTACCGGCTATTGGCCCGGTCCGGGTCCGGCTGACGGTGCAGTCAGGCTACGGCCTGACAAGAACCGCCGACTACAACTACCTGGCGCTGCCGTACCCGTTCCTGGACATCTCGGCCCTGTTCATCGTGGCCATCGCGGTCGCGATCCTGCTGCGGATCCGCCGCAACCGGCGGCGTCGGCAGGTAACCGAGTAGTTCCCCGGGGGCGTGGCGCGGAGATTCCAGCAGAGTGCCACAACCCCGCCAGATCAGGCTCGGGTACCCAGGACACCCGCCCCTGCATCCATTCTTGTCCGAGCCAAGGCTCCCGTCCGTTCGAGCCGACGGCTCCCGCCTTCCGCAACTGCTGCTGCCGGCCGCGGCGCAGCGGCGGCCGGCGCCTATGTGTCCCTGCCCAGGCAGGAGCAGGGCATGCCCCACAGAAAGGAAGTCCAAGTGGTTCATTTCAGAGCCAGACGTATGGCCGCGGCAGCGGCCTGCGTCGTCACCGTCGCCGGTGGGGGCCTGTTCATCGGCGCCGTACCGGCCCTGGCCGCGAATGCGTCCAGCAGTTATACCTGTAACCTCACCGGGATCGTCCCGCAGACCCAGGCCGGGGCGCTGACCGTCAGCGCACCCGACTCCGCGCCTGCCGGCAGCACCATCCAGGTGAGCTTCAGCCAGCCGAGCGGCGGCACCACGGCGCCGGTCGCGATCACGAGCATCACCATCAGTGGCACCGCGACTGTGACCAACGGCAACGTCAGCACGCTGCCGTTCAGCGGCGCGATCGGCGCGGTGGCGGCCGGCGCGGTCATCCCCGAGGTGACCGCGAGCGCATCGCTGACGCTGCCCGCCTCCACGGGAAGCGTCGGTGTGGTCCTGCCCGCAACCTACAACCTTTCGATCGTGCTGGCCGGGCTCGGCACCGAAAGTGGACCCTGCACCACATCGTCCACCGCAGGGATCCTCATCGCCGCGCAGAACCAGCCCACGGTGACGGTCAGCAGCATCAGCGGCCAGACCGGAACCACCTCGGCCCGCCCGGGATCGACGGTAACCTTCAGCGGCACGGGCTTCGCGGCGGGCGCAACGGTCGCCGTGTCGCTGGTGTCCAGCACGGGCGGCACCTCCACATCACTCACCACCAGTCCGGCCACGCTGACCGCCACCGGCGGGGCGATCAGCGGATCGGCCACCATCCCGTCCTCGGTGGCGGCCGGCGTCTACGCGCTGACATTCAGCGACAACGGGGGCGACCTGCCCACGGCACTGCCGCTGACAATCCTCGACACTGCGTCCTGCACGGCGAACCCGGCAGGCGGCGGGGCTGGCACGGTCGCCACCGTGTCGTGTAGCAACTTCGACCCGGGTGCGGTGGTCAGCGTGCAGGGGGTGACGTCGAGCGGAACGGCCACGAGCGATGCGGCGGTCTCCGCCACGGCGAACTCGTCCGGGGCGCTCAGCGCGTCCTATACGGTCAACGACGGCCGCACCACGGGCATCAAGGCGACCGAGGCTACGCCGGAGAGCCTGTCCGCCGTGGCCCCGTTCGCCGCCAGCGCGAACAGTTGCATCGCCGATCAGGGCGGTGCCACCGGCGGGTCTTGCTCCATCAGCCAGGGCACCACGACGACCGTGAACCCTGGACCGCTGGCGATGCGGCAGACCGCCGCACAGATCACGCTGTCCAACATCACGTTGAACGGCACACCGCAGACGGTCACCGGCAGCATGAACCAAATCACGGTGGCCGACCTGCGCGGTAGCACTATCGGTTGGACGCTGAACGCCACCGCAACCCAGTTCACCGGTTCCACGGGCGGCAGCATCCCAGCGTCGTCGCTGACCATCACGCCGGCTTGTGGGCCTGACACGGCGGGACTGGCCGGTGCCGGCACGACGTCCTTCCCGAGTACGGTCACGGCAGGCCCGTCGGCGGCCATGGGTACAGCCGTGGCACTGTGCTCCACGCCGGCGCTGCCCGCGGGCCAGGTCACCGGCGGCGTCTTCGACGTCACGGGCAACCTGTCCCTCGCGCTGCCGGCGTACCTTCTCTCCGGCACCTACACCAACACGATCACCTTCAGCCTGGGTTGATCCCGGGCCTTCACGACGGCGGGCGGGGCGATGTTCGCCCCGCCCGCTGCCCGTAAGCTGGTGACGGCCCGCCGCAGCTCCGCAACGACACAGCCCACCAACGCCGCACCAGGTATGTGCTATCCGATCAGTCACCGGTACCGGTTTCCCAGGTGACATGCAACAGCGCGTCTCACATGACCACCTCCGGGTCGGAACCGACGATGGTCAGCCGCAGGTCCAGAGCCTCGCGTGGCAGCGACACCCACACCCGCCAACCCGGCGGGATCAGCACACCCGGTGCCCGTAGCCGGACCGGTCCCGCGAACCGGTTCTCGCAGTCGCCGGCAACCCCAGGCACACCCTCACCGCGGTGCTGGACGCGTTGTACAGGCCGAACGGCTGGGCACCGCCCACACTGGACTCGCTTTCCGTGAACCCGGCCTGATCAAGTCTCAGCTCCACGTTCCCGCGGATGAGCGGCTCGGCGGCGATCAACCCGCCCATGCCAGTCCGGCCAACACCGGACCCGGATACCGGTCGGGGCCGTCACTCGGGGCAGGTGACCACGCCCCAGCCACACACCCCACCAGCACGCCCAACACCGACAACACGCGGCGGCGAATCGTCGCGCCACGCAAACGCCACGCAAACGCCACGGCCAGAACCCATAGTGATGCCGAACCGCGGCCGTCCCAGGACAGCCCGGTGACCTGAACGACGTGGGAGAGGAGCACGGTACATGTCGAACAGACGCGCACACGCCATCACCCGTACACTTTCCATCATCGCTGGCGCGGCCATGGCCCTCACCGCCCTGGGCATCGCGGCGGCTCCGGCCAATGCCACCGCGGCGTCCACCGAGAACATCGCCGCCGAGCGGGCGGTCCTGTCCAAGGTGATCGGCGCAGCGGACCGCGACGCCACCTACGCGGCACTGTCCACCGCCGACAAGGCCCTGCTCGCGCAGGCCATGACACATCAGCAGGCCACCACTCTCGTCAGCCAGACCGGCACGCTCTCGCCGGCCCGCGCGGCAGCCGCCGCCGGCCCGGCGGTCGCCGCCGCCGGCGGCTGCTGGTGGCACTACCAGTACGACAGCTGGAGCGACCTTGGCTTCACCGAGGGATACACCTGGATGCAGTTGAACTGGTGCAGCAACGGCACCAGCATCACGAGCTGGAGCCGGAGCAACACCGGTGGCCAGGGACAGGACACCTTCGTCTGGAAGGGAGTGGTCGGCAGCTGGTCCCTGAACGTCGGATGGGAGATCCGCGACGCGGTCGAGTACCGCTTCGTACTCCCGGGCAACATCACCTTCCAGCCATGCATGCAGATCCGTGGCGGGCGCGCCGGCCTGTACTCGACCCAGAAGACCTGCAACCTCAACTAGCACAACCAGACACGCCCGCAGCCACCACCCCGGTACGGGTGGCTCGCGCATCCGGGCTGTGCTGGTGCGGTATGGACTGGGCGCCGGAGAGGGATTCCGGCGCCCAGTGGCGCACCACGATCCGAGGGCCACGCGCGCTATTCCGGCCGATCGCCGCGGACCGCTGCCTCCTCGCCGTGCAGGCGATGTTCGTGTGCAGAAGACGCCATGGGCGTGAATGTAGCTTGGTCAGTGTAGGGGGATGTCGGCGCGTTCGGATGCTGGCCGTGGCCCGAAGATGCGCCGCTGCGAGGCGTTGATCTGGACATCGTTGATGCTCGCCTCCCGGCGGCGCATGAGCCCGCGGTCGTCGAACTCCCACAGCTCGTTGCCGTAGCAGCGCCACCACTGTCCGGCCGCGTCGTGGCACTCGTACTGGAACCGCACCGCGATACGGTCATCGGTGAAGGCCCACAGGGACTTGCGCAGCGCGTAGTCGAGTTCGCGTTGCCACTTCGCGGTCAGGAAATCCACGATCGCGGTCCTGCCGGCCAGGAAGGTGTCCCGGTTGCGCCAGATCGAGTCCTCGGTGTAGGCCGCGGCCACGTGCTGCGGATCGCGGGTGTTCCAGGCGTCTTCGGCGGCCTGGACCTTGGCGGCTGCAGTCGTGGCGGTGAACGGCGGTAGCGGCGGACGCATGGGCACTCCTCGGTCGACAAACGATGGTTGTCCCGTACGGTAGACAACCCGTGCTTCCCGCTGTCAACGAGGCGCGTCAAAGAGTGATAGACGCCGCGAGCAGGCTACCCACACCGGCTGCGGGTTTCATGTCGCGTTACTTGGGCCGCGTGATCGCGGGCGCGTTTCCCGCGCCACTGTCCGGCTGCATGCGGTCGGTGCGCACGACCTGCGACAGCGGGCCGAGCAACGCCGGTCCGGACGGCGTGAGAATGCACTCGACCGACGGCGGCAACCGCTACCTTTGCTCCTCCCTGCGGCTGGATTGACAGAAATGTGATCGATAAAAGTCGATTTATCCGTTCGCCGGTACCACGCGGCGCCGCCCTAGCCATGACGCCCGGCAACCGAGCGCCTTCCGGCAACGGAAGCCCCCGGATTGACTGATAGACTTCTATGTCTCCGTACATGCCTCAGTCGGGAAGTCGGAAGGTTGGTCGTAATGCCAACAATCGGAATTATCGCGGCGGCGGCGACTGCCGCCATTCTGCCGTATCTGGCCCAGCCCTTGGCACCGCCCACCGCGGCCGGACTTCCGCCCGCGCCGCACGCGAGCGGAAGCGGCGGAGTCATGCAGGTCATCGCGCATGAGGACGACGATCTCCTGTTCATGAACCCGGACGTTGACCGCTCAATCTCCGCGGGACTCGCATCTGTAACTATCTATCTCACTGCCGGAGAAATAACCGGCGACGGGACGACACCGGCAGATCGCGCACGCAACCGCCAACGCGGCGCCGAAAACGCCTACGCGACCATGGCAGGGGTCGCTGATGGCGACGACACCACTCAGCGCGAATGGGTGGGCGATGTCCTGTCGGTCAACCAGAAGTCCATCGAAAGGTACAGGCTGCGGGACCGGCCCAATGTGGAATTGCTGTTCATGGACCTTCATGATGCCAGCCTGCAGAGCCTGGACGCCGGTGGCCAAGAGGACACGGTCGTCCCGACGAACGGCCTCGTGACGGTACCGTCACACTATGCCCAGGCGGACGTCGTCGCGGTGTTGCGAGCGCTCCTCCAGTCGTACCAGCCGACCCTGCTGCGTACCCAGGACGCCGAGCCGGACGTGCACAGCCCCGGCAATGTCCCCGACCACCCCGACCATGTCGCCGGCGCCAAATTCGCCAGGCAGGCGGCCGCGGGGTACGCGGGGCCGCTGTACGAGCTGAGTTACCGGGGGTACAACACCTCCAACGCCCCGGCCAACCTGGCAGCGACCGAGGTAACCCGCAAGACCGCGATCGACGCCGAGTACCAGCTCTTCGACCACGCACAGGGCGCGACCGCGTGGTTGGCCCGCCAGTACTACCGCTGGTCCAGCGGTACCGCGTGGGCCTCGACGGACCCGGGCGGGCGGGCGCAGCTGTTCGTGGTACGCAACGGCCAGGTGCAGTGGTACTCGCAGGCGGACGCGCTGGTATGGACCGGACCCACGCAACTGGCAAACGCCGGCGGGGAACTCGCTCCCGCCCTGGCCGTCGGCCGGCATCCCGATGGGCGGCTGGAGGTTTTCGCCCACCGGCTCTCCGACCACCACCTGGTTGTCCTGCCACAGACCTCCGCCGGCGGAGCGTTCCTGTCTTCCTGGGTCGATCTCGGTAGCCCGAACCTCGGATCCGGCATGGAAGACCAGGTTGGTGCCCCCGCCGTCGCACCCAGCGGGGATGGCCGGCTCGTGGTCTTCGTCTCGAATGCCGGCGGTGGGGTCAGCGCGCTCACGCAGACGGCCGCCGGGGCGTGGAACTCCGCCGCCTGGACAGCCCTGCCCGGCACGGGCGTGCAGGATGGTCTGTCAGCGGTGACCAACGCGCTGGGACGCATCGACGTGTTCGCCAGCACCCGGACAGCGCTCCTGCACTGGTTCCAGAACGTGCTCAACGGACCGTTCCAGCTCGACACGGCGTTTCCCGCGGTGCAGCCCGCGGGCGCCCCGGCCGCGGTGCTCGACGCGACCGGACGCGTCGAGGTCGTCGACCTGGAACCCCAGACGGGAAACCTGCGACTGACATACCAGGTCCAGCCGACCGTCAGGACCTGGTCCACCGGGTTGCTGGGCATCGGCGACACGGGCGAGACCACGGCGCCGGAGACGGTGCTCTCGTCGTCCGGTCGGGTCATGTTGTTGGCGCTCGACCGCAACTCCGGTATCAGCGCGACCAGTCAGGGCCAACAGGTGCTGAGCTTCGATCCGTGGAACAGCCTTGGTGGCGGCGTGCTCGAACAGCCCGCGGCCGTTGTGGACTCCTCCGGCCGGGCCACGATCGGCACCATCGGATCCAACGGTGTATCCGTGGCGCAGTTCGACGTGTCCGGCAACACAACATACTTCAGCGGATGGCTGTCCCTGGGTTGATGAAGGTCCTGATAGCCACGCCGTACTTCCACCCGCGTGCCGGTGGCCTCGAGACGTACGCGTGGCACCTCGTGCACGGGCTGCTCGCCCGCGGTGTGGAGGCGGTCGTGGTGTGCGGCGACGACGTTGCCTCCCCCACCCGTGGCGAACTCGACGGGCTGCCCGTGTACCGGTTGCCGATCTGGCGGACCGCCTTCAACACGCCGCTCCACCCGGCCTGGCCCCGGTGGCTGCGACGCATCATAGCGGTCGAACGGCCGGACGTGGTGAATGCTCACATGCCCGTCGTGTTCATGGGCGATACCGCGGCGCTGGCGGCCGGTCGTCGACCGTTCGTGGTGACCTATCACGCGGCCACGCTGGTCAGACCGGGTGGTTTCATGCTGCGCGCGCTGACCGGCGCCTACCTGCTCGTGCAGCGGGCGACACTGTGGCGTGCGGATGCGATCGTCGCGGTTTCGCCGTATGTGCGGCAGGTCCTGGTGCGGCGGTTTCCACAGTGGAGAGACAAGGTCCACGTCGTCTCCAACGCGGTCCCGGCGGTGGGGCCTCCGGTCACCACCGCCGGGGAGGGCCTGCTGTTCATCGCGAGCCTCAAACCGACACACAACTGGAAGGGCCTCCCTCTCGTGCTGGAGGCCCTGGCCCGGTACCGGGACCGGTACGGCGCGCCGCCCCGGCTGACGGTTCTGGGCGACGGGGAGGACCGGCAGCGCTACCAGCGGCTCGCAGCCGGGCTCCATCTCGAACACGTCGTGGACTTTGTCGGCCAGGTGCCGCCCGGGCAGCGGGACACGCTGTTGCGCCGTTCCCGGGCCCTGGTGGCCTACCCGACCACGGCCAACGACGCATTCCCGACGGTCCTTCTCGACGCATGGGCGCAGGGCGTGCCCGTGGTCGCCGCGGCGATCGGAGCCCTCCCGTCCCTGGTGCGGGACGGGAGCACCGGGCTGCTCGCGCGCCCGCACGATCCGACCCATCTGGCCGACGTCCTGCACACGGTGGTCGCCGAGCCCGGCCGTGCCATGGCAATGGGGTCGCGCGGCCGGGCGATGGTGGCCCAGGAGTACACCTGGCCAGTTCAGGTCACTCGCATGCTTGATGTGCTCCAGGCGGTGACGCGGCTGTAGCCACCGCTCGCCGGCGCGGGGCCGGTCACGAGAGCTGCGTCGCTGCCGCGCCGCGCATGCCGAGACCACCGCGGAATGCGACGCGGATCAGCAGCACATAGCTGACGACGAGGAACGCCTCACCGACCAGCAGGGACCAGCCCGCGAAGATCAGGCCGTGTCCAATCAACAGGTAGGCGCTGGCCAGCGCGGCGGACGAGGCAACCGCGGACAACACACACAACAGCCTGAGCCGCCCCACAATCATGAGCAGGGTACTGCCGACGAATCCCACCGAGGTAAGTGCCTGCGTCGTGGCGAGCAACAGCAGCAGCGGGTACGCGGCCGGGTAACCAGTGCCGAACAGGCGCAGCACCAGCCGCCCGCCTACGACCAGCACCAGCAGCAATGGAATCTGAGCCGCCGCGGTCAGCCGGATGACCCGGCCGAGGACCACCCGCAACCTTGCCCGGTCGCGCATGGCCTCGGCAAAGAAGCTCCGGCTGGTCGCCTGCGGGACGAACGCCAATACGCTGGCAAGCAGCGAAGCGATCGTGTAGTAACCGGCGTTCGTGGCGTCGATCCGCTCTGCCACCATGATCGGCATGATCAGCGACGGTGCCGTCAAAATCAGGGTCGCCAGGTAGTTCCACACCGAGTACCGCCACATGGCCGCGACCCGGTCGCGACACACGACCGGACGGACGGGCAGACCGAGCCGGCGGCCCAGAATCACCAGATAGACCAGCAACGCGAACACGACCGGCACCTGGTAGGCGGTGAACACGCCTATCGCCCCCCACGCGCCCAGCAGTAGCGGAAGCCCGAGCCGCAGCAACACGATGACGGTGTTGCGACTCAGGATGAACCCACTACGCCCAAGGGCGACAAACACGTTGTCATTGACCAGGCAGAGCGCGTACCCGCAGGTCGACAACGTGAACAACGCCGCAGTCGCGGGGTGGTGCAGCATGGCGGCCAGCCGGGGGGCGAACCACTCACTCCCGGCGACGAAGACCGCGCTGGTACCTGCCGCCGCGACCGCGACCACCGTCAGTGCCGTATTGATGGTCGCGGCCCGGTCCGGCCAGGCGTTCAGGAACCGGATCACCGAGTTGTGCATGCCCAGCAGCGCAAGGCCGCCGATCAGCACGGACGCCGAGACTAGTGCGTTGGCTTCGCCGATGTCGGCCGGGCCGAACCGGTGTGCCACCACCTGCCAGTACAGGAAGCCACCCGCGGCAAGCTCGACGGTGGCAAGCAACAGCAGGGCCGAACCCCGGACCAGGCGGTCGGTGAGGAGGTTCCAGATCGGCGCGAGACCCCCGCGCCGGTGCGCGTCGCCTGCCGGCGCTCCGCCGGGTGCGGACGGGTTCTGGCTCACCGCCACGGTGTGCCCGCCTCGGACCGCCCCGCATGGCGGGACATGGCGATGCGGTACAGGTCGGCCACCTGCTCCGCGTGCGCCTGCACGGTCAACCGTCCGGCGAGCGCGGCTCCGGATCTCGCCAGCCGGGCGCGTCGCGCGGGATCGGCCACCAGCCCGGCCACGGCGCTGGCCAGCGTGGCCGCGTCTCCGGGACGGGTGAGCACGCCGGTCTCGTCCTGCCGGATGAGGTCGGTCAGTCCGCCGCAGGCGGAGGCCACCACGGTGCATCCGGCCGCGAGCGCCTCCAGCGCCGTGAGACCGAATGCCTCCGGCCAGATCGAGGGAACTACGGCGATGTCGGCACAGGCGAGTTCGGCCGCGACGGCGGCCGGCGGGAGCCAGCCCGTCATCGTCACCGCCGGCAGTACCCCGAGGCGGGCGGCCTGCGCACGGAGCGACGCCTCGGCCCTGCCGGTGCCAACGATAGTCAGATGCGCGCGCGGGTACTGCGCGAGGATCGCCGGCATGGCGGCCAGCATGACCTGCGGGCCCTTGCTGCGTTCCAGGCGCCCGACCATGACCAGGCGGCACCCATCGGGGACACTGTGCCGGTGCGGGCACGGCGACGGGCACGCGCGCGGACTGACGCCGTTGCGCACGAGCAATACCTTTCCGAGTACCCGCGCGGCGGAGTCCACCATGGACGGACTTGGCGCGGCGGCCACGTCGACGGTGCGGCGCAGTACCCACCCGGACAGGGGCGCGGTCACCATCGAGGCCCACCCCGTAGCGAGGATCCCGCGCAGGTTCAGCCGACCGTCCACCACGTCAGCCCGCCGGAAGTACCGGTCGGGGAGGCAGAAGCGGATGGTGTCGCGCAGGAACAGTTCGGGCCCGTGTACCGTCATGACCGTCGGGATGCCGTGCAGGACCGGCAGCGCGCCGATAGATAACAGACCGATCGTGTGCAGGTGGATGACGTCGGGTCGCCACCGTCGTACGAGGTCGGACAGAACCGCCCGAGCGCCCGGGTTCCAGTAGAAGCGCACCACCCGCCACGGACCCCTGGCCGCCAGGACCGGCCACGTGAGGTCAGCGAACCGCTCCCCGTCGCCACCACGGTCACCAGCCAGAACGCGGACGTTATGGCCCCCTGCGCGCTGGAGTGCGACCAGATCGGCCGTGAGCCGTTCGGCACCGCCGCACGTGGTGCCGTTGTTGATGACATGCAGTACGCGCATCCGATACCTCTCACGCCTGCGGCCCGTAGAGCCGGTGCCGTCCGGTGACGTGCAGCAGCGGCCGGCCGGTCGCGACGCAGCGCAGCGGGTACCGGACCAGGAGGATACGGTCGTCAAACACCACGACGGCCTGTGCCTCGTCGGTGCCGCCGCTGGTGACCTGAAGGTACGCCGTCGCGGGCACGGTTCCCGGTACGCCGCCTTCCACCGCGTCCCGCTGCGTGATACCCCGCAACAGCGCGGTATCGGCGCTGTCCATGGCCAGCAGAGCGCCCCGGGGTGTCGAGATGTCCAGCCGGCGCACGGCGGCGACGTCGTCCGCGGAGGCATACCACGCGCGGAAGTACTGGCCGGCGTTGTTGAGGTTCAGCTGCGGCGGGTACCCACCGAGAAGCTGCGGCAGCAGACCCGAGGTGCTGACAAAGCAGCCGACCACGACAACCGCCGCCACGACCGGTGCCCAGCGCCGGTTCGCGGCACCCAGGAGGCGGGTGACGGCGAGCACGATCAGCGGGGCGAACAGCACCAGCGACTGCTGGTACAGGCGGGTCAGCGGGTAACTCAGCGACAGCTGCGGGAGCACCACGGCGGCGACCGACAGCGCCATCGCGGCACTTGCCAGCGCCAGCTGGGTACGGTCGGCGACGCCCGAGCCGCGCCGCCTCACCCACAGCAGCACGATCCCGAGGATCACCCCACCCTCGAACAGTACTACCGCTGCCCGCCTGCTCCAGGCGCTCACCGCGCCGGGAGAGACATGTACCTGTTCGAGCACGCGGCCGGCCCGGGTAACGGGCAACGTATCGGCGGCCACCAGGTGCATGGGGCACTCGCCCGCGGTCGTTCCAGGCACGGCACCGGATACCGCGTGGGCATTGACGTACTTACGCAGCACCTGCTCGTCGCTGAGGTGTGCACCCGGGCTCCGGAAGAAGGTGTACCCGACAGCGTCCGAGTAGGCACCGTTGCGGTCCACCACCGCGACGAGGGTCGCCCGTACGGTCCTGGTGAGCCCGGAGCCGCTGGCGCTGTACAGGCTCCAGCCGAACGCGAACAGCAACACGACCGCCACCAGGCGCCAGGTCAGCAGCGAACGCTCGGCCGACCGGGAAAGGCGTAGCAGGATCCAGCCCAGGCCGAGGATCCCGATAGCAACATAGGTGCTGCTGTAGTGCGAGACGGTGAGACCGGCCGCCGCGATGACGAAAGTCGATTGTCGTATCCGGCGCGAACCACGCTCGTCGAGCAGGGCCAGCACCATGACCGTGAAGAAGACCAGGGCCATTCCCTGCCTGTTGAGCATCGGCAGGTCATTGACGAACGTAGGAAACGCGATGAACAGCGTGCCGGCCATGGCACCGCCACCGATGTCCAGCCGCCGTCGGGCGACCAGGTACACCGCGACCGGTACCACCGCGAAGATGACCTGGTAGACGACGCGAAAGACGTCGATCGGGGCCACACCGAGCAGGTGGCGCAGCATCGCGGGCAGGGTTGTCAGGCTCAGGCACGCGTTGTAGTCCGGTGCAATCCCGCCGGGCTCCCACCGTCCGCGGATCAGCGTGTCCTGGAAGACTCTGAACTCAATCTTGACGTCATGGCCCGTGACACCGTTGCCGCGCAGCGACGTCGCGAACAGGACGGCCAACCCGAGCAGGAACAGCGTGGTAGCCACCAGTTGCTCGCGTGCCTGCTGCCGCGCATCGCCGGGATGCTCCGAACCGCCCTGGTGCGCGTCGCCGGGCAGCCGCGGCGTATCGGAAGGCACGCTGCGGAAGGGCAGCATCGCCAACAGCGCCGCCAATGCGCCAGCAGCAAACGCCAGCTCCGTGGTACCCGATCGCCCACCAGCGTTCAGGCGCGCGGCCCCCGCGACCGCCAGGCACACCGCGAGCGCGGCGAGGGCGACGGACAACGCTGCCGCTGGGGGAACGGCCGTGCGCAGCCGCCCTACGGTGGCACGCGCGCCCCGCCGGGGAGCGCCGGGGTCCCGCCGGCCCGCGAGGCCGTCTGCGTTCCGGCCGGCCCTGCCCCTTCTGGCGTCCACCCACACGGTCCCCGCCGTGAGTACCACGACGGCCAGATCGAACCCGACGAGGCATCCCGTGGTCGACAGCGCCCCGGATACGGGGACGACGGAGACCGCGAAGCTGATCGCCAGCAACCACAGCAGCCCGAACGCGACCACGTGCAGCGCGGTGTCCCAACCGGCAGGTCGGGTCAAGCCGAGCAGCCGCACAGTGGCCCGGCCAGGAAGCAGCACCAGCAGTGGCAACACCACGACGGTACGGATGGGATTGGCGGCGCCGAGCCCGACAAGGAGATTCAGCAACAGCAGGAAGGCCGCGGCTGTCCACAGGCGACGGTCGAGGTACGCTGCCGGCGAGCGGCGCGGCGGCGCGGCCACGGTCCAGTGACGTGTGTCAACGATCGCGTCTGCGCGCTTTCGCACCGCACACCTCCGCATACAGCGAATCCAGCAGGGCCGCGACGGCCGGCCAGGCGAAGTCGCGCGCGCGGGCCAATGCCGCCGCCGACAGCCGGTCGCGCAGCTTCGCGTCGTCCAACAGCCTCGCGAGCATGCCGGCCAATTCTCCTGGTACGGCCGGATCGGCGGTGACGATCGCACCACCACCGGTCTCGACGACCTCCGGAATCGACGAGGCGATCACCGGGGTTCCGCACGCCATCGCCTCCAGCAGCACCAGAGGCAGCCCTTCGTGAGTCGAGGGCAGCACGACAGCGGTCGCCCGCGCCAGTGCGGCGGCAACCTCGGCGCGCGGGAGGCGCCCCTCGAAGGCCACATTGGACAGTCCGTGTGCCGCCGCGATGGCCTGCAACCGGGCGCGCTGGTCACCCTCGCCAATGAGCCGGACCCGCACGTCGCGACCCTCGTCCCTGAGCCGGGCGACAGCCTCCAGCAGAGCGGTCACGTTCTTCTGCACCGCGAGCCGCCCCACGAAGGCCACCTCGTCTGGCCGGCGTGGTTCGCGCCCGGGACGAAACGTCGAGTGATCGACACCATTGTGGACCACGCTCGTCCGCGCCGGGTCCACGCCGAACGTCGCCACCACGGCGTCGCGCATCGTGCCGGTCAGACAGATCACCCGATCGGCATGCCGGAGCACCCACGCGTACGGGAACCGCAGGTACGCGGGAAGCAGCATCCTCCCCAGCCGGGTCGATGGTCGTAGCAGCAGATGCTGATGTACGACGTACGGGATGCCGCGCAGCCGTGCCACGAGCGCCGTCACCTCCGCGAGCAGGACCTGCCCCGTGTGCACGTGCAGTACGTCGGGCCTGGGAGCGTGCCGAAGCAGGTGGACCGGCAGCGCCGGCATCAGGGGCACGTTGAAAATCAACGCTCCCCGGTGCCGCACGACACGGAGCAGCCCGTACCGGCCCAGCCGCTGGTCGACCCGCGGCAATCCCCGCGCACCGAGGGCCGAGGTATACACGGTCACCCTGTGCCGGTCGGCCTGTAGGATCGCGAGCTGCTCCACAACGGACTCCTGTCCACCGAGGTGCGGTGGGTAGAAGCCTACGATGTGAACGACCTCCATCAATACCTCTGTTCCGCTCGCGGTTGGGCCGGGACCGGCCGTGCAGCCGGGCGGATCGGGACGCCTGCGGCCGCCCCGGCGAGTACGGCGTGCACCTCGGCGGTGACCTCGGTCCATTCGCGCAGAAGCCCGGTGCGCCCGACCGCTCCCCGAACGTCCATGATCGGCGCCATCGTGAGCGCCGTATCGAGGGCCCTGGCGAGATCGGCAGCGTCGAGTCCAGCGAGGAAGCCGGTCTCGCCCTCGGCCACGAGGTGTCTGGCCGCGTTGTCCGGATGATCGAGAGTCACCACGGGCACGCCACAGGCGTATGCCTCGACGACGATGCATCCGAAGCCTTCGCGGGTCGACGGCAGCGCCAGGACCCGCGCGCCCTTCATGAGGCCATAGATCTCGTCATGCGGGGTGAAGTCGCGGAACACCACGTGATTGTGGAGAAGCAGGGTGTCGCGCTGCTCCTCCAGGCGTCGCCGCTCCGGGCCCTCCCCGACGATGTGGCACAGCAGGTCATGTCGCTTCCCGGCCAGCAGTGCCACCGCTTCGAGGAGCAGGTCCACGTGCTTGTGCGCCAGCAGCCTACCCGCATACAACACGTCGACCCTCGTGCCCGCGGACACCCTCCCGATCTCTGCCATATCCACACCGAGCGCAATCGTGTACACCGGCTTCCTGGTGGCGAGGTCCCACACCAACCGCTGGGAGGTATGGTCCGAGACCGACACGATCCCGTCGGGTAACCGGGCCGCAAGTCGCTCGATCACCGCCCCGAACGGCGCGAGCCGTCCCAGGTACTGCCGCCATCCCCGAGCGCCCCACACCTCGTGCCACGTGGCAACCAACGGCTTGCCCCGCACGAGGCAGACGAGTCGGGCCGCGAATAACGGAAAGTAGGGCATGTGGTCGACATCGAGGACGTCGAATCGTGCCCACAGCAGTTTGAGCGTCGCCAGACCGAACCGGATCGCCTCGGTGACCGACCGACGCTCGTGGTGGTACACCGAGTGGTAGCGGGTGATCGCCTCAAGCCGGACCCCGTCGAGGGTGAGCGTCCTACCTCCCGGCCACCACTGCATCGTGTAGACGCGCACATCGATCCCCGCGGCGGCCAGACGTCTCGTAATTTCCCAGAGGCGTCGTTCCTTGCCTCCCTTGAAGAACGGGTAGACAGAGTCACTGACAAACGCGATGCGGCGCGGTCGTGGGTCTGACGCCAGGTTGGTACCCAAGGAAGTCTCCTTCGGACGAAGCCGCTCACCGCCCCACGAAAAAGGGCGGTGCGGCCGGGCGCGGGTGGAGTCGCGGTCGTCGACGGGATCGATCGGGGGCGAGGCGAAGGTGCTCGGCGCGCATTCCAGTGGCGGCCAAGCCGGTTTCGACGGCGGGTTCTGTGGAGGATCGAGGGGAGTCGGCGACTTTGCCGGACTTACACCGAACGGCGCCCCAGATATGGCGACCGGTCCGGGATGGTGCATGGCGCGGGATTCATCGTGCTATTCCGCTTGTACGCCGATTGTGCCGGCCTCCTATCTCTCCACGTGTTGCACCTTCGTCATGGTGAAATCAACCGTTGACCGTTGTCGGCGCTACCGAAGGCAGCCCAGGTTGCCGCCAGAACGGTGCGGGAGCGCCTTGTCCGGTCGGTCACACTCATTGCTCACGACTCGCGGCGCCAATTGTCGGAGTCAAACCGCGCCAACTCAGGATCGCATAGCAATGATGCAAAGCGAAGATCATCAATTGATTTCGTTCATCTGATGATGGAGAAGAAGACAAACGGCTGCTTTTCGAAACCGTGCGGGGCGTTTCGAAACGGGGCTTCCAGGCGACGTCCTCCTCGGGCAGGCGACCGTCCCTTGTGGAGCTCGTGCGGCATCAACGATTGGCCTGACGTCAGGTGCTCTTGTATGAAGGAAGGTGCTGGTGCCGCAGGTCGTCTGTGCCGGACACGGGCTCGGGGGTACCGCGGAGTTGGAGTTCGACGACGAAACGTACGTCGGGGTCGTCGACGTCGAGGGGTACGGCCTCCTGGAGGCGCTGCATCCGGTACCGGAGTGTGTTGGGGTGGATGTGCAGCGCCTCGGCGGCCATCCGGATGTTCCCCTGGTGGCGCAGCCATGCCCGGAGTGTGCGGATGTGCTCGGTGCCGTGTTCGGTGTCGTATTGGCGGAGCAGTCGCAGCGGGGTGAGCGCTTCGATGTCCGCGCGGGCGGCCGCGTCCAGGACGCGCAGCAGGACGGCCTCTGCCCAGCAGCGTTCGAAGGAGACGGGAGTGGTCGCGTGGCCGCGGCTTTTCGCGACGGCCAGCGCGTGCTCGGCCTCCCGCCGCGACCGGGGCAGGTCGCTGCTGTTCGCGACGGGACGTCCGATGCCCGCACGTATCTCAAGAAGCCGTCCGGTGGCGCGGTCGGTGATGAGGTCCAGCAGCCAGGATTCAACGGTTGCGGCGACGTTGTGGCGGGTTGCGGTCACCGTGAGGATCAGGTATCGCAGGCCGGAGAGTTGTCCGGACAGGACGGTGAGTTCCGGTGACCGAGGCAGTGTCAGCAGGCGCTGGTCGAGTCGTGCGCCGAGGACGGCCCGCTGGGTGGTGTCGGCCGGGATGAGGTCGAGCACCGCGATCGTCGACATCCCGGCCGGCAGCGATACGGCGGCGGTGGTGGGGGCACCGCCGTGGAGGAGAACGGCCAACTGTTCCAGTTCGACGGCGTGGCGCCGGCTCTCCTCGGTGTGGCGCTGCAGCAGGTACGCCGCCGCCGCCCGGGCCAGGGACATGAACGCCTCGCGTGCCCCATCGTCCAGGGACGCCGTCAGTGCCCACATGGTGCCGAGATGCAGTCCCGCCTCGCGCAGGGCGACGGCTACGCGGGGTGCCGCACCGGGGGCCACGTCGCTGACAGGGACCGGCCGGTCGGCGCGGGCAAGCAGGCGTGGCACGCCGTGCGCGGCGAGGGCCCGGGTGAACTCGTCGGGGCTGCGCCGGTTGACGATGGTGGCCACCCGGACCTGGTCGCCGCCTTCTTGACTGCGTGAGTAGGCGACCAGGGTGCCGGCCTCGTCCTCGATGGTGACCGGTCCACCGGCCGCCGCGGCCGCGAGGTCGGCGATCTCGAAAAGGTCCCGGGGCCCGCTCGGCCGGCCGCTCGCGCCGGGGAAGACGTCGGGCGCCAGTTGCTCCTGCACGACTTGAAGGGTGTGCAACCAGGCGGCGTTGTCGTGCAGGACCAGCAGTGCTGCCGTGCCAGCGTCGCCGCCGGGTTCGCCCGCCAGGTGAAGGTCGGCGGAGTCCTTGACCGCCAGCGCCGATCCGACCTCGGCACACTGGCGCGCGAGCAGGCGTACCTCACTGTCACTGCGTACCCCCGCCGCGAGCACCAGGCTGGCGGCAGGCACGGGGTCACTGTCCGCGGCGTCCCGCAATGCGACACCACCGACCCGCACCAACGGGTCGGGCATGCGGGCGTGCGCGAGCAGGCCGCGGGCTTGCAGGGCCTCGGCCAGGGACACGAGGGTGACCGCGTGCGGCTGTGGAACGGACGGGGCCGGTGGCACGAGGCTCGTCATCAGATGGCCGTCATGCCGCCGTCGGCCACCAGGGCCGAACCGGTGACGAACGTGGAGGCGTCGGAGGTCAGGAAGAGGACCAGGGCCGCGATCTCCTCGGGCCTGCCCTCCCTGCCGATGGGCTGCCACTGCGGGAGCGAGGCGCGGACCGCGTCGATGCCGCCCATACGGGCCGCGTGGGCCAGGTTGATCGGCGTATCGACCCAGCCCGGGCAGATGCAGTTGCACCGGACGCCCTGCGCCGCGAAGTCGCGTGCCACGGACTTGGTCAGCATGAGGACGCCGCCCTTGCTGGCCGTGTAGGCGGCGAGGACCGGCTCGGCGACAAGGCTGTTCACCGACCCCATGTTGATGATCGAACCGCCCCCGCCGCGCAGGAGCGCCGGAACGGCGTACTTGCACCCCAGGAAGACCCCGCGCAGGTTGACCGCCAGCGTCCGGTCGAAATCCTCGACGGTCGTCTCGACGACGGTGCCGGGGATCGAGATGGCGGCATTGTTGACCATGGTCGTCAGCCGCCCCCACCGTTGCTCGGCCGCGCGTACGGCCGACTGGACATCGACGGGATCGCTGACGTCGCCGGTCATCGGGATAACGGCGTCGGTGCCATCACACAGCTCGGCGGTCCGCTCGACGCCCGCGCCGTCGATGTCGAGTGCGACCACCCGCGCGCCGGCGGCGACCAGCGCGCGGGTGGACGCCCGGCCGATGCCACTGGCGGCGCCGGTGACCACCGCGACCTTGGCCGACAGGTCGGCACCCGGGAGCGTCATCGGGGAGTGCCTCCGGAGGATCGTCCGACCGCGACGCTCAGAGTTCGTGCGATCGTCCAATGACCGCTGCGATGTTTCATCTGATGATTATGCGACAACCCCACACATGCCCT
The DNA here is from genome assembly GCA_035278125.1 of Rugosimonospora sp. Classification (GTDB taxonomy): domain Bacteria; phylum Actinomycetota; class Actinomycetes; order Mycobacteriales; family Micromonosporaceae; genus DATEJJ01. Next base: position 31,388 of record DATEJJ010000899.1, on the reverse strand, counting down.
GTGATCAGGCCCGATTCATGTACCGGGCGGCAATCTTCCCCTCGGGTCATTGGAGGATGTTCCATGCCGGGAGTTGACGGTTCAGAAACCCCGCACGGACGGGTGAGCGGGAAGGCGTGCATCGTGACAGGCGCCGGCTCCGGCATCGGGCAGGCCATCGCCCTGCGCCTGGCGGAAGAGGGTGGCCGGGTGCTGTGCGCTGATCTGTCCCCTGACCGCGCGGCCGACACGGCCAAACAGATCGAAGCCAGCGGTGGCGACGCCTTGGACTGGGCGGTCGACGTCGCCGACCCTGCCGCGGTGAGCGCCATGGTAACCGCGGCCGTGTGCGCGTGGGGTGGAGTCGACGTCCTGGTGAACAACGCCGGTGTCAACATTCCCGGGCTGCTGCACGAAGTCTCGGACGAGGCGATCAACCGTACCCTCGACGTGAATGTCAAGGGACAGCTGTATGGCTGCCGGGCGGTGATTCCGGTCATGCTTGCCCGCGGCGGCGGGTCGATCGTGAATATCAGCAGCGTGAACGGAATCATCAGCGAGCCGTTCCTCACCGTCTATTCGGCGTCGAAGGGCGCGAGCGTCATGCTGACGAAAGGCGTCGCGCTCGACTACGCCAAGCAGGGCATCCGCTGCAACGTGGTGTGCCCGGGCTGGGTGGACACACCGATCAACCACCCGCACGCCGAACTGCTGGGCGGCCTGCAGCACGTCTACGACACGATCGACAGCTTCCAGCCCATCGGACGGCCGGGCGAGCCCCGCGAAATCGCCAACGTCGTGCTCTTCCTCGCCAGCGACGAGGCGAGCTTCATGACCGGCAGTGTGGTCTCCGTCGACGGCGGCATGACCGCGTAGCAGCCGGTCCCCTCACCCCTCCCGGATCGCCCCGATCGCGGGTCGCTCCCTGCCACCCTCCGCACACGAAAGGACCGCCGTGACCACTCTGGATCCACAGTCGGGTGCCAGCACGCCGGCGGTGCAGTTAGCACCGGGCACATTCAGCGACGACGAGCAGCGGCTGCACGAACTGGGTTACGCCCAGGAACTGCACCGCGGCATGTCAGGCTTCTCCAATTTCGCGGTTTCATTCACCATCATCTGCATTCTGTCCGGCTGCATGACGCTGTACGGCTTCGGCATGAACACGGGCGGCCCGGCGGTCATGGTGTGGGGCTGGCCGGTTGTCGGCCTGTTCACCCTGACGGTCGGGCTGGGCATGGCGGAGGTCTGCTCGTCCTATCCCACGGCCGGTGGCCTGTACTACTGGGCGGCCAAGACCGCCCGGTCCCAGAGCGCGGCGTGGGCCTGGTTCACCGGTTGGTTCAACTTCCTCGGTCAGGTGGCGGTCACCGCGGGCATCGACTTCGGGCTCGCGCAGTTCCTGCTGGCCTACCTGAACCTGCAGTTCGGCCTGGCCGACAACCCGCTCAACACCATCGTGGTCTATGGCATCGTGCTACTCCTCCACGCGCTGCTCAACGAGCGAGGCGTACGCCTGGTGGCCGTGCTCAACAACGTCAGCGTGTGGTGGCAGGTACTGGGTGTGACCGTCGTGGTCGGCGCACTGGCCCTGCTGCCCAGCCACCACCAGTCCACCTCGTTCGTCTTCACCCACTTCGTGAACAACACCGGATGGCACTCCACGCTCTACGTCTGCCTGCTCGGGCTGCTGCTCGCGCAGTACACCCTGACCGGGTTCGACGCCTCGGCGCACATGACCGAGGAAACACACAACGCGGCGCGTACCGGGCCGCGCGGCATCGTCAACTCCATCCTGGTCTCGCTGGTGGCCGGATGGGTACTGCTGATCGGGGTCACCTATGCGATCCAGAACTACCAGGGCGCCCTGGCCAGCCCCACCGGCGTGCCACCGGTACAGGTATTCCTCGACGCGCTGGGGTCAACCGGCGGCAAGCTGCTGCTGCTCATCGTGATCGGCGCCCAGTTCTTCTGTGGCATGTCGTCCGTCACGGCGAACTCGCGCATGATCTACGCATTCTCCCGTGACGGCGCGCTGCCCGGATCGCGGGTCTGGCACAAGATCAACCACCGGACCCGGACGCCCACCAACGCCGTCTGGCTCGCCTCGGGCGGAGCCTTCATCCTGGGCCTGCCCTACCTCATCAACGCCACCGCCTACGCGGCGGTCACCTCCATCGCCGTCATCGGGTTGTTCATCGCCTACGTCATCCCGGTGTACCTGCGGATCCGGCTCGGCAGGGCATTCCGGCCAGGGCCGTGGCATCTCGGCCGGTGGGGCGTACCGATCGGCGTCATCGCGGTCGCCTGGGTCGCGTTCATCACCGTACTGTTCATGCTTCCCCAGGTCAGGCCCGTGACCCTGGCCACCTTCAACTACGCGCCGGTCGCTGTACTCGTCGTGTTCGGATTCGCGGGCGCCTACTGGATCTTCTCAGCCCGCCGCTGGTTCACCGGACCCGTCGTCCAAGGCACACCCGAGGAACTGGCGCAGATCGAACGCGAACTCGAAGGCTCCGACTCCTCACGTCCGCCCAGGTAGCGTTAACGCGGCAGTGTCGAGCAGGCCGTGATAACGGCTGCCGAGGTCCGGGTGGTGTGAGGGAATCCCGCGGCAGGCCGGGGCGTCCGCGCCCCGGCCTGCCGCGCGTCGCGTCTGGCCGTGTGGTCCGCACCAGGATGGCCCCACGGCTGCGCCGACATGGGCACCACGTTCTCGCCTGAACCGCCTGCGCCGTGGCGCCGGGCTGCGGCGCAGGTGTTCGACATTCCTTCAACAATCCCTCGACATTCTCGCCACACGCGGCCCGCATTCTGCCGGGCGGGTCGGCCACGAAAGCGATCGCCGACCGGACACCTTTGCCGAATGCGCAAATCCCGGGACTTGGCATCGGTCGACTCGCCAACGAGGCATAACACCAGCTGGACTCAGGAAGGAAGAACCCGTGAGAAAACGTCTCATCCACATCGCCGCGGCAGCCGCGCTGGGCGTCACCCTGATCGTCGCCGCCGCGCCTCCCGCGCTCGCCTCGGTGCACGTGTGTACCGCGTTCGGCAACAACTTCTGCGTGGGTGCCACGTCTCTGGCCGCCGGTACACCGATAACGAACAGCAGCCCCGGCCGGGACATCATCGTCCAGGACCAGGGCTTCACCCATCGGGGCCTTGAGGTTTACCGGCTGGTGTTCGCCCTGGACACCAGCAAGTGCGTCGGCTTCTCCGCGAACGGGCTGGCCGAAGTCCGCGACTGCAGCGGCAACAGCAACTTCACCAACTGGATGGACGACGGCGCCAACGGCAACACGATCTGGATCAACAACAGTTACGACCCGGTCAACTGCTCCAACGGACTCGTCAACGACCAGGGCGTGGACCTCACGTCCGACAACCACCTGGGTGACCGGCTGTACTGCTCGGCCGGCAACACACCCGGCGACCTGATCAGATGGACACCGGAACCGTAGCCGTGACACACCGCGCGGCGGGTGGGCCGCAGTTCGCCTGCCCGCCGCACGGCGATCCTGGCCGATTGGTCATTAATGAAATGAGAGCGCTCGACGATACAGCCGGATGGCCGGAGGGTCGGCGTTTCAGAACACCATCCGCCAGCGCACCAGGTTGGCATGAAACGGACCGTCACCGCCCGCCCGTCCGGCAGGTCCGCTTTCCGGCCTCTGGTCGACCCCGCACCCGTCGGCGTCGTCGTCGGCGTGATCGTGATCGTGATCGTGCGCTGGACCGCCCGGTCCGGCTGCGGTCTCGACCGGCCGCGCCGCATCGGGCGGACCCTGACTGGAATCCAGCATTGGCACCCGCATGACCGTTTCGACGCAGCCGCGGGCCCACCGGTTCCCAGCGCGCGCCGTCCAAACCGCCCTCAGGCCACCCGCAGGTCGAGGCCGCGGACGGCGACCACGTCGCCGCGGACAAGCTGGCGCCCGCGACGCGACTCCAGCGCGCCGTTGACCCGCACCTCGCCGTCCTCCACGAGCGCCCTGACATCCGAGCCGACCTCGACCGCATCGGCCAGCTTCAGGAACTGGCCCAGCCGGATCGAGTCCGTGCTGATCACGACGTCACGCACCCTGCCACCCTCAATACCGGTAGCCGCCCGCGACCCGGCCGGCGCCGGGTCCTACCCCACCGTACAAGGATGGACGCGGCAGCCAGCACGGGCGGTGACCAGTAAGGCCAGGAGCAAGCACCGGATCACCGCGGGTACCCGGCGGGGGCTGGCAGCTACCCCCGTGGTGGCTGCCAGCCGGCCGATTCCGCTCGCGGGTTAGGGGATGAAAGTGACGTCGGGGAAGCGCGGGGATGGCCCGTCCAGCACATGACCGTCCCGGCCCCGCAGCCACCTGTCGAAGAAGGCGGCGACGAAGGTCTCTTCGGTGTGGACCGCTCGGGTCAGGTCGATGCTCCCGAGGAGGCGGGTGACGAAACTGTCGGGGAGGCCGAGCTGCCGGGCGATCTGCGGGATCAACGGTACGGTGTCCTTGTAGGAGTCCTCGTCCTTCGCTCCGTTGAGATGCACCTCGACGTGCCAGCCCCTGCTGTTGTCCCACAACATCTTCCAGGACGGTGTCTGGTGGTGGTCGGTGCCGGGGTCTCCCATGAACATGTACGGCTGGTCCAGGCCGTGCCGTGCCACCGGCCACAACTGGATGGGATCCGGGAGCAGCGGTGACTCGATGTTGCCGTCGAGATCGACCGCGGCCTTGATGCGAGGGTCCTCGGCCATGGTCTGGAACGCAACCAACCCGCCTGCGGATACGCCGAACATGCCCGTCCGGTGCAGATCAAAGGCGCCGGCGACGCCCGCGGGAATCGGCCTGCCCTCCGCGTCGGGGTTGCGGCCACGGTCCAGAGCCGCGAGCTGGTCGAGCACGAAGCGCGTGTCTGCGATCCGCACGTCGAACACCTTGGTTGCCAGTGTCAGGAAGTCGTTGGTCTGCTGAGCTTCCCGGAACAGCTGCTCCCAGAGGCTGTCAACGACACGGCCGTGCGGGAACTCGACCTCTGCCGAGTCGTAGGTGTGATCGATGGTTACCACCACGTACCCGCGGCTGGCCAGATCCTGTACCACCGTGGTTTCCCAGGTCCGCGGGTCGCCGGCACCGGGCGAGTACAACACCACCGGAAACGGCCGCTCGTGCCGCGCCACCGGCGCGCCCTGGTGGCCGCCGGTCCGGGTCGCGGCAAAGTCCACCGACTCCGGTGGTATGCCGTACAGGCTGGAACCGGTGAACCCGTCGCCGGCGGCGCTGCCGAAGTGGGCCGCCGCGCCGGGCAACATGTGGGGCGCCAACGGGAAGCGGTCAACAGCTGTGGCCGGGTACCAGAGGCTGACCATCAGCTCGCGGTAGGGCGGTGTGGCCGTCCATGGATTGGCGCGGGAATGGTCGATCAGGTGCAGGTCCACCGTCCCCACCAGGTACGGACCGGTTGGTGCGGGCAGCGTCAGGCGCGCCAGCCTGCCAGCTCTCGGCTGGGCCTGCGGCGCACCGTTTCGCGAGGCGGACGACGGCGTCGCGGGTGCGATCGTGACACAGCAGACAAGCAACGAAGCGAACAGTGCCGCGCGGACTCTCCGTACCATGAGCGACTCCTAGACAAACCAGGGCCTCGCCAGCGGCTGCCCTTCATCGGCCTCACGCTATGAGCGCCGCGTGGTTCCATAGAAGGGGGTTAGCATCCATCTTCGTACCGGGGGATAACCCCCATCGCCCGCCATCCACAGTGGATAGACATCCGTGCTGGCGGTCAGGACCGCCGCCGGCTCACCCACCAGTAGCTGAACAGCGCGAGCAGTGCCGCAACCCCGAGGTACAGGGACATCTCGCGCCACTGGAGGGCCCAGAACCGGGTTGCCGGGTGGTACGACAGCGACTGTCGCAAGTGGAGTGAGGCGATCCACTGCATGCAGTCCTTCGCCGGGGCATCGCGGTTGCACGCGGTCATGTTCGCCGGCCCGGTGAACGGCCTCCCGTCGCTCCTGACGACCGTGTTGGAGAGGATCCACACGCCCGGTACGTCCGCCTGCACCTCGACGAACATCTCCCTGCCCTGGTCGCTCATGACCAGCCCGCGGATGTTGTCGACGGTCAGCGGCACGCTGACGCGTACCGGCGTCATCAAATGCGGGCGGATCACCAGGGGCGCGGCGACCACGGCGGCGATGACGACGGCGAGGGTGATGGCCATGGCCGGCACGGTGCGACGGACAAGCACCCCGGCGGCCGCGCCCAGGGCGAACGCGAACGCGGCGTACCCGATGGGCACGATACCCCGCGAGGCGAAAATGTCCGGAGTGACGCGGTGCGGGCCGATCCGGTCGATCGGGTCGGCCCACCAGGTCACCGCGAGGCTGAGCAGCGCGGTCACCACGATGCTCGCGAGGCCGACGCCGAGCAGCTTGGTCGCCACCCACCGGCTGCGCGTCACGCTCTGGTTCCAGACCAGGCGGTGGGTACCGGCCTCCAACTCGCGCGCGATCAGCGGCGCGCCCCAGAAGACACCGATCACTGCGGGTACCACATAACCGGCGCCGCTGAGGAGGGTGAACAGGACGCCGGTCACCCCGTTTCTCGCCTCCCGCAGGAATGCGTCGGCCACCGCCTGGCAGTTGGCCTGACAGGTGGCCACGCCGCTGGTGTCATAGATGTGGGCCAACCGCAGGCCGGTGACGACCAGCGCGACGGCGAGGACACCGAGGAACACGGCCGCCACCATGGCCTGCGTGCGCAACTGGCGCCAGGTCAACCAGATCATCGCGACGCCTCCAGCATACGGCCGTGGCCGGCGGTCGCGGCCGAGTGGGCCATGTACGCCAGCACAAGATCCTCCAGGTCGAGCTGTTCCACTGTCCACAAAGGATCGTCGATGGGCACGCTGCTGCGGACGATCAGCGTGCTCTGCCGGCCGGTGTGGCTGTCGTCGATGACCTCCTGCCCCGCGGGCAATGTGGCCGGATCGCGGCGTGCACCGGTGAGCCGGTAGTGCGTAGCCAGCAGTTCCTCGACCTCGCCGGCGATCCGCACGCGCGAGTCGACCAGCACGATGAGGTGGTCGCAGACCCGCTCCAGGTCGGCGACCAGGTGCGAGGAGAGCACCACGCTGGCGCTCTGCTCTGCTGTGTACTCCATCAGCGCCTGGAGAAACTCGCGCCGAGCCAGCGGGTCGAGGCTGGCCACCGGTTCGTCGAGGATGAGCAGGTCGGGTCGCTTCGCCACGGCCAGCGTCAGAGCCAGCTGGGCGCGCTGGCCGCCGGAGAGCCTGCCGGCACGCTGGCGCGGGTCGAGTCCCAGCCGCGCGATCCGCTCAGCGGCGAGCGCGGCATCCCAACGCGGGTTGAGATGCGCGCCCAATCGCAGGTGGTCGGCGACGGACAGGCCCGCGTACACCGGCGTGTCCTGGGCGACGAAGCCTACCCGCGCCAGTTGCGGCGTACCGGCGGCCGGAGCTGAGCCGAGCACCCGGATCGCGCCGGATGTGGGCGCGATCATCCCGACCGCGAGTTGCAGCAGCGTCGTCTTGCCAGCGCCGTTCGGGCCGACGAGGCCGACGACCCGCCCGGCCGGTACGCTGAGTGTGCAGTCAGTCAGCGCGGTGCGCCGCCCGTACCGCTTGGTGAGGCATTCGGCCTCCAGTACCGCGGTCACGTCGTCTCCACTCCCAGTGCGCCGTCGGCCGGCGCCTCCATTACGGGGGCCCGAAATGCGCTCATGAACAGGGCTTCGATGCTCTCCTCGGCCAGTCCCGCGTGGCGCGCCTCGCCCAGCCACCGGTGCAGCTTTTCGCGCAGCGGCCCGTACGCGGACATCGAGGCATCGCTCAGGGTCCGGGTAACAAAGGTCCCCACGCCCTGGCGGACCGCGACGAGGCCCTCGTATTCGAGTTCGCGGTACGCCTTCAGCACGGTGTTGGGGTTGATCGCCACCTTCGCCACGACCTCCTTGACTGTGGGCAGCTGATCCCCCTCGGACAGCAGGCCCAGGCGCATCGAGCGACGAACCTGCTGGATCAGTTGCATATACGGAGCGACCCCGGAGCGGGCGTCCAGGTGAAACTCGATCATGCGTAACCTCGATTCAACTAGGTCACTAGCACTATAGTTGTATCCAGTGCATGTCTGTCAACAGCGTCCGGCCACCGAGGGCGGGCGGCACCGGTGCCGGGTTCTCACGGTGCGTCGCCGTCGCGATACCGCGAGTGTCCGATGTGGACGGTCTGACCGGTTGGCGGCCACGGGGATACGTGCACGCGGACCAATGACCTCCCGGTCAGGATCTGCCACTGCCAGGGCAACGCCCAGGACGTGGTCGCACGTGGCAATCTCGGCCCTGTCCCCTCACGCCGCGGGCGACACGGGGTGGTGCTCGTCGGTACTGTGCGGCGGTATGGGTGGTGACGCATCGGTGCTGGATGACGGCGGGACCCGGAGCATGCGGGTGAGCCGCTACCGGACGGTGTCCCGGCGGCTGGCAGCGTTGGGCACGCACGCCGCGACGCAACTGCTGGCGGAGGCGGTCCCGACCGGCGCAGGCATCGGTGGGCGCACCGCGGTGCTGACCGTCGAAGGTGTGCCGGTGTTCGTGAAGAAGGTGCCGTTGACCGACCTGGAGCGGCGTACCGGGCACATCCGCTCGACGGCGAACCTGTTCGGTCTGCCCGGGTTCTACCAGTACGGCATCGGGTCGGCCGGATTCGGCGCGTGGCGGGAACTCGCGGCGCACCAGTGCACCACGGACTGGGTACTGCGAGGCAACTACCCCGGCTTCCCGCTGCTGTACCACTGGCGGGTCATGCCCCAGCAACCGCCGGGCATCCAGCCCGCCGACCTGCAACGCCAGGTCACCCACTGGGACGCCTCACCCGCAGTCCGGACCCGGCTGACCGCCATCGGCCGGTCCACCGCCGCCGTCGTGCTGTTCCTGGAGCACCTGCCATACACCGTCGACGCCTGGCTCACCGAACAGATCACCGCCGGCGGGAGCGCGGCACCCCGCGCGTTGGCCATGGTGGACCGGGACCTGGCCGGCGGGACCAGGTTCCTCCAATCGCGCGGCCTGTGGCACTTCGACGCGCACTTCCACAACCTGCTCACCGACGGGCACCGCGTCTACTTCGCCGACTTCGGACTCGCCGCATCCTCCCGTTTCGACCTCAACCCCGCAGAGCGGATCTTCCTACACCGCCACGCCGCCTACGACCGCTGCTACACCGCGACCCACCTGACCCAGTGGCTGGTCAGCACCCTGCTACAGATCCCCTGGGCACACTGCCACACCTACCTCCGCGACAACCTTCCCGACCGCCGCTACACCGACCTACCCCCAGCTGCCGCACGGATCGTCGCCCGCCACGCCCCGGTCGCGACCCTCATGGGCGAGTTCTTCCAGAGACTGCTCACCGTCAGCAAATCCACCCCCTACCCCGCCAAACCGCTCCACCACGCACTCCACGTTGCCCGCCCGTCGTCCCGCGGTACCGGGACGCCGTCGCGTAGCCTCACGAGGTGACCTGGCTTGACGTACTCGGCTGGGCCGGATCGGGGTTGCTGGTCTGGTCGTTGCTGCAGTCCCGGCTACTCCGGTTGCGGGCGCTGAACTTCGTTGGCTGCCTCACGCTGATCGGCTACAACGCGGCGGTGCGGGTATGGCCGATGGTGGGGCTGAACGTCGTGCTGGCCGCGATCAACCTCTGGTACCTGGCCGGCATGCTGCTGACCCGCCACGACCAGCGCCGCTACCAGGTCGTACAGGTCGGTACCGACGATGACTTCCTCGGCTACGTGCTCACGACACACGCGACCGACATCGCCCGATACAACCCCGGATTCCAGTGGCGGAGCGGCCCGGACCGGTCGGCGTATCTCGTACTCCTCGGCGACGACCTCGTCGGCGTGGTCCTGCTGCGGGCGCTCGACCAGACCACCGCGCAGGTCGAACTGGACTACGTCACCAGACGGTTCCGGGATTTCACGCCCGGCGAGTTCGTCTACCGACGCAGCCACCTGTTCACCGACCGCGGCTTCCGCCGCATAATCACGCCACCCGGCATGATCGCGCCCTACTATCACCGGCTCGGCTTCCGCAAAGCCGGCGACTCCTACATCCTGGAATGGTAAGCACACGCCCCGCCACGCCAACGGGTCGACTCCGGTACCGGCGAGCCCGGATCGACAGACGCACGCCGCTCCTCGGTAGCCAGTCCGGAGGCAGACCCTGCTGGGCGGTGGTGGCCTCCTTGAACGGTGCCTGGACCTGCCGGCTGTGGCCGGGTGCCGCGCCGTTGGCGGATGCCTTGCCCGTCAACGGCTCGGCGTGTGTCACCACTCGTCCGGTAGCGCGGCGACCTGGCTGCTGGCGAGTTGTGGCCGTAGTCCGTCCAGCCAACGGACCGTGGCCCGGGCCACGGCGATACCGTATTCGAGGGTGGCGAGCAGAAACGGGTCCGCGCCGGTCTGGCGTAGCTGGTCACGGTGGCGCAGGTAGCGGGCCAGCAGTTCGGCCTGGTGGCGGCGCTGTTCGGTGAGCATCGACGCGAGCTGGTCGGCGTCGATGTGGCGGCCCAGCACGACGAACAGCAGCATGGGCAGCCGCATGGTGGCGCTGTCCGGGCCATGGGCGGCCCAGTCGCGGAACGCCTGCCGTCCGGCGTCGGTGATCGTGTACGGCCGGGAGTCGCGTCGCCCCACCGGTCCGGGTGCGACCAGGCCATGCTCGGCCATGTGGGACAGTTCCCGGTAGACCTGGCTGCGGGTCAGCGACCAGAACGGGCCGATGGTCTGCTCGGCCCGGGCGACCAGCTGCCAGCCGGTCTGCGGGCCGTCGTGGAGGAACCCCAGCAGCGATCCCGCGGTCGAGTTGATGCCGAGTTCGCTCATCGTGGCGCCTGGCTGGTCACGGGTTGAGGAACAGGCGGCGGAACCGCAGCCCGAGCCAGGGGCGACGACCGTAGGCGATGGCCCGGCCGGTGGCCAGTGCGCGCCATACCGACATCCGGTTGAAGCCGATCAGCAGCGCCGCGCACGCGGACAGGGATATCACACAGTCGGCCTCGCGTGGGGTGGACCCGGCGGGCGCGCTGCGCGCGGCGCCGTTGGACACGTGCAGCACGAAGCCCTGGCCGCCGCGGATACGAACCTCGAACGTGACGGTGAGCCCGCGGGTGGCCGCCGGATCAACCAGTAATGGCAGCATTTCCGACATCACCGTCGGCGCGGCACAGACGGCCGCGGCGTCTGGCACCCGGGGGTCGCCGCCCAGAGCCAGCGCCAGGTCGCGGCCGTGGACGAGGGTCTCGCTCACGCCGATCGCCCCGAGCGTGGCGCCATTGCGCGTGACGCCGGGACCGTACCAGGGCGTCGGGCGGGCCACCTCCAGGTCGGGGCTCGCCGACAGCGCGTCGGACAGGTCCCAAGCGCCCTCCGCCAGCGCGTCGGCGGCTTGCGACGACGTGTCGAAGGTAACCGCTTCGACACCCCGCGCGTTCGTCGCGGCCAGCACCTCGGGCAGAGTCCCGCCCGCGCCGATCGCGCCGTCGACCACGGACCCGAACACCTCCCCGCGCACCGTGCCCGCGAACGCCCGATAGACCACGCACAGGTGCCCGGCGAGCTGGCCGGCGGTCCAGGCCAGCCCGGGCACCGCGGCGTCGAGACGCTCTGCGTGGCGCACCATCGCGACGATCCGCCGGCTCTCGCGCCGCAAGGCGTCGACGAGCACGTCCCGATCTGGCGCCACGCTCATCACGATGGCCAGTCTGTCGCGACCGGCGCCCTGCCGCAAGACCTGTCTAAGTGGAATGTCAGGACCGAGCACATAGACATGTCGGAACGTCTTGACAGCACCGGACCGAACACGCAATCTCGCACCATGACCGACCCCGCGCCGATCTCCGCCGCGGCGCCCGCACGCCCGGCCGGCGACAGCGACGCGACACCCGTGGCGCCCGCCGTCCGCATCGCGATGTTCGGCACCCTGGCGTACGCGTGCGGCTACAACGCGCTCACGCTCACCCTGTTCAGCGGCGATACAGACATGTATTTCCCGTGGGGCACAAGACCCCTGACCGCCGCCACGCTCGGCGCGGCCTACGCGGGCGCACTGGCGATGTGCCTGGTCGCCCTGCGCGCGACCCGCTGGACATCGGTACGGGCGGTGACCGCGCCCATCACGCTGGTACTGGTGCTGGTCGCCGTGGCCAGCGTGGTCGAGCGCCGGTCGCTGCGCCTGACCGGCGGCCCGGTCATCGCGTTCGTCGCCAGCTACCTGTGGCTCCTGACCCACGCCGCGCTGATCGTCTGCGTCGCGGCCGCCCTGTGGCGCCAGCACCGTCTATGCCAACGGACGACCCGGCACACCAGCCCGGCAGGCCCACCGGCCAGACGGTCGCCGGGCTGGCCGCCCACCGACCAGCTGATGCGCCGCGGCGGCTTGGGCCCGGCCGCGCTGCGGATGCCAGTGGCGCTGCGCGCGCCACTGGTCGCCTGCGGCCTCCTCGCGCTGACCGCTGGCGGCGCGCTGTGGCTGCGCCCGAACCATGCCGGCTGGTGGCCGTGGCCACTGACCCCGATCGACGCCCGCGTGCTGGGCGGCTGGGCCATCGCTTACGGGCTCGGAGTCCTGCGATCCGTCCGCGAGGCCGATCTGTGGCGAACCGCGCCGGGCCTGACAATGGTGGCCGTCACCGGCGCGCTCGCCGTCGTCGCCCTGATCCGGTACCCGCACAACGTGGCCTGGACCGGCGCCGGCGCCTACCTCGGCGTCCTCGCAGTCACCGGCGTCGCCGGCGCCCTCGGCCTGGCCGCTGGGGGCCCGTGGAGATCACGCAACACCTGACGACACCGCATACGAACACAGCGCCATCGTGGAGATGACACGCACAAGCCCGACAAGGAGTTGCCGGACAGGGACGCCTCGGCCGACACGGTCCGCGCGACGAAACTCGCACGGCGCGGTGAGCCTCGCGGGAATGCCAGACGGCGTGACAGCGGCAGCTATGGCGATCAGCAGCCCGCCGACCCGCAGCGCACCCCGACCGTGCCCGCCCGGATGGCGGCAGAATCTCAGTGGCCACAACCCGGGTCGGCGGCGTCCTCCGAGAACGGCGCACCCGCGGGAAGGATGTAGAGGGCATCCAGAACCAGCGGGAAGGCTGTGTCGTTGCGGCCGATGTGGACGTGGTCCGCGCCCGGAGGCTCGCGGATGGTCTGACCGGCACGGTAGGTCGCGACCGAGCAGTCGGCGTCGACGTGCGTGAGCGTACCCGACTTCATCCAGCCCAACACCGGGCCGTCGTGGTAATGCCAACCCGTCGACCCACCCGCCGCGATGGTGATCTCGCGGACAACGTACTCCGTGGTGCCGATCGTCACCTGCGAGATCAGCGTCGCGGACACCCCTGAGGGTGGCGTCGCCTCCGCGGTCGCCGGAGCCACCAACACGGTACTGGCAACGACACCGGCAAGAACCACGCCGACGGCGCTCCTGCGCATCGTAGACACAGCAACATCCTCCCACTTCGCAACGTCCGGACTCCGGTCGGGGTGCTGGTCATGTCGGCTCCGATGCTTCGCATGTCTGCTCCAGATCGATCCGACGATCGACGCGGTGATTTGCCTCATGTACTCGGCTCACGGGCCGATGAGATGACACGGCGAAGTGCACCACCGATGCGACGACAGGACAGGCCGATGAGCGGACCAGGCGGGCGGCGTTCGCGGCTGTTTGGTCGTGACTGGGGCTGGGAGTTGACGCTGGCAACCGGTGCGGGGTTGGTCGGCTGCCTCGGCCTGCACCTGTTCAAGTTGGGTGATGAGGCCAGCCGGAAGTGGATCACGGACTTCGCCTACATCCCGGTCAGTGTGCTGGCCGCGGTGCTGTGTGTACGCGCTGCCCGGCACCCGACGCTCGACGGGCGTATCCGCCGCGCCTGGATGGTCATGGCCGCAGCGGGCGGTTGCATGATTGTCGCCAACGTTGTGTGGTGGTGGATGGACGCGGTGCGGCGTATCGTGCCTCCGTTCCCGAGCGTGGCGGACGCGGGTTTCCTGCTGTTCATGCCCGTGGTGTTTGTCGCGCTGTCCACCTTTCCGGCGCGCCCGCGAACCCGCCACGAACGGTTCAAGCTGCTGCTGGACATCGCCGTCGTGGTGGTCGGCGGCTTCATGGTGCAGTGGTACCTCATCCTCGGCCCGACCATCGCCGCCGGCGGGGTGAGCGCGCTGGGCGTGGCGACCTCGATCGCGTACCCGGTCGGCGACCTGGTACTGCTCTCGGGTCTGGCGGCCGTACTGATGCGGGGTCCGGCCGCGACCAGCCGGCGCCCGCTGCAGATCCTCGCCGCGTCCCTCGGACTGCATATCGTGGCGGACGTGTACGTCGGGTACATCGGGTTGCACCAGGGCTTCGTCGGCGGCACCTGGCCGGACCTGTTCTACCTGACCTCCCTGTACCTGTTCGCGGTCGCTGCCGCCGAGCAGTACCGGCAGGCCAACGCCACCGACGACGCCACTGCGACCGGGCGGCGCCACGCCATCAACCGGCTGCCGTATGTGGTCGTGGCGGTGAGTTACGCGCTGCTGATGCTGATCGCGCACCGGCAACCTATCTACCCGCTCGGTGGCCTGCTGGCCGGTGCCGTGACCCTTACCGGCCTCGTGGTGACCCGGCAGGTCGTCGCCTTGCGGGACAACGAGACTCTGGTCGTCACCGATGCCCTCACCGGCCTGGCCAACCGCACCCGGCTGCGGTCGGCCCTGGACCGGGCACTGGCGCGTACCGACGCGACCGATGGTGCCGTCGGCGTGTTGATGCTCGACCTGGACGGGTTCAAGGCGGTCAACGACGCGTTCGGCCACGAGACTGGCGACGGCCTGCTGACCGCTTTCGCCGGCGTGCTGCGCCGCTGCGTGCGAGCCGGCGACACCGCCGGGCGCCTGGGCGGCGACGAATTCGCGATCGTCCTGCCCGAGGTGAAAGGCGCCGCGGCCGCGGTACTCGTCGCCGAACGCATCCTCGCCGCGCTGCGCGAGCCCGTGCAGATCGGCGAACACACCGTCACCATGCGTACCAGCATCGGCATCGCACTCGCCGAAGACCCCGAAACACCCGCCGCCGAGGTGCAGCACCAGGCCGACATGGCCATGTACGCCGCGAAGCGCCGCGGCCTGCACGGCTACGTCGTACACGGCCAGGACCCCGACAGTCCCGAGCAGACCCGGCAACAACTACACGTGGACCTGATGCAGGCGCTGGAACGCGACGAGTTCTTCCTCGTCTACCAACCCATCGTGGACATGGACACCGAACAGATCCACGGCGTGGAGGCGCTGATCCGCTGGCGGCACCCGCAGCGCGGCGTCGTGCCGCCCATGGAGTTCATTCCGGCCTGCGAGGAGATCGGACTGATCGACCAGATCGGCATCTGGGTGCTTGCGACCGCCTGCCGGCAGGTCGCGCAGTGGCAACGCGAGCTGGGCCCACCCCGGCGCCTGCAGCTGCATGTCAACCTGTCCCCCCGGCAGATGGACGACCCGGACATCGTGACCACGGTCGTCGAGGTGCTGCACCGCGCCGGCTTCGACCCGCGCGGTCTCGTCCTCGAACTTACCGAGAACGTGCTGCTCGACGACGCGGCCGGCGTGGTGGACAAGCTGACCGCGTTCAAGGATGCGGGCGTACGCCTGGCCATCGACGACTTCGGCACCGGGTTCTCCTCCCTCAGTTACCTGACCCGCCTGCCCGTCGACATCCTCAAAATCGACCGACGCTTCATCGCCGAACTGGGGCACGACACTCCGAACGCCACCATCACCGAGGCCATCATCCGCCTCGCCGAAGCCCTCCACCTCGACACGGTCGCCGAAGGGATCGAGGAGCACAGCCAGGCCACCGACCTCATCCGCCGCGGCTGCACCGTCGGCCAGGGCTACTACTTCGCCCGACCCCAGGACGCCGGCAGCATCACCACACTGCTCAACACCCGACCCGACCTACATCTGCGCGCAACAGCGACAGCCTGAGCATCGCCAGCCCGGCAGATAATCACCCTCCGGTACCTCCTCACCTTCCTGGCACGGCCTCCGCTTCATAGCCTCCATCCTTCGGCATGACCCCGATCCGTGTTCTGTCCAACACGGACCGCGCCTGCCGAGTAGCCGATCGGCTATTGACCGCGACCTAGCCGATCGGCTACTTTGCGAGCTGGTCGATCGACTGGCGATCGGCAGCCAGGACGCCAGAAGCACGCTGAGGTACTGCTCGATGACCGATTCCCTGCACCTCACCGGATCCGCGGCGACGAGACGCGCCGATGGTGAGCTGATCCTGTTCTGGACCCTGCCCGCGTTGGCGGCCGTCTGGATATCCGCATTCTTCCTCTTCCCGGGCTTCGTCCACCCCATGTCACCCACGATGACTGCGGCACAGGTCGCGGCCTTCTACCGCGAACCGGACAACCTGTCGCGTATCCGGTACAGCATGATCTTGTTCAACTGGTTCTGCATGGGCCTGATCCCGGTACTGATGCTGATCGTCATGCAGATGCGCCGGATGGCGCACCGCACGCCGGTCCTGTCCTACTGCATGCTCGGCTGCGCGGCCGGCGGCCCGACGCTGTTTCTCATCGCCAACCTGTTCTGGCTGATCGCCGCGTTCCGCCCGGACCGGGACCCGCAGCTGACCCAACTACTCAACGATCTGGCCTGGGTCACCTTCACCACCGCTGTCCCGTTCCTGATCGGGCAGAGCGTCATTCTCGCGCTCGCGATCTACCTCGACCGCCAGCCCACACCGGTGTTCCGGCCATGGGTCGCGCATTTCAACCTGCTCGTCGCCGCCGCGCTGGCACCCGCGGCATTCGTCGGGCTGGCCCTGCACGGTCCGATGGCCTGGAACGGGCTGCTGCCGTTCTGGGTCAAAAACACCGCCGTCGCCGCCTGGATCGTGGTCATGGCAGCCGTACTCGGCCGTGACATCTACCGCCGCCGCGACCAGAACCACGACCCGGCCGAGACGGCGGTCGCCGTATGAGCACAACCGTTACCGGGACAGCGGCACCCGAACAACCCGCTGGTTCGCCGCTGCACCGCGTCGCGTGGCACTGGCGCCACAACCCGAAGTGCGAGCTGTGGATCGCGTTGTACGCGACAGTCATCTTCTACAACGTCTTCGCCGTGGTGTTCTTCGTACTCACCCGCACTCAACCCCCGCCGAAGCCCTGGTGGGACCCACCTCGGGTGGTGCGGTGGTTCCACGACAACCACGACGGCCTGCTCATCGGGTTCGCCCTCATGTTCCTCGTGACCGGTCTGACGACGGCGCAGAACGCGCTGATCGCCTATTCGATGCGGCGCATGTCGGTCAGCCGCGCCTACGCGTACTCCTACATTGTTCTCTACTCGCTCAGCGCCGTTCCGGGCATGCTCCTGCTGTGTGTCGTGCTGACCGTCGCGGCGATGCGACCCGACCGCGACCCGGCACTGATCAGCTGGCTCTACGACCTCGCGTTCCTGTCATACGTCGGAACCATGGGCGTGTTCCTCATCGGATCGCTGGTGTGGATGACCGCGATCCTGATCGACAGGAACCGGGTACTGCCGAAGTGGTTCGGCTATCTCAACCTCTGCAACGCGCTCACCGAGGTCGTCGTGTCCCCGGCGTGGATCTTCAAACGGGGGGTCTTCGCCTGGAACGGTCTGATCGCGTGGTGGATCGACATGGTCGTGTTCGCGTTGTACACCGGCGCGTTCCTCACGTTGCTACGCAACATGATCCGGCGGGAAGACTTCGGCACCGGCCCGCTGCCCGACCTCCCGCGGCGCGGGAAAACCGCTCGGACGCAGCTGGCGGCGGGAGGGTTGCGGTGACCACCGTGTCCGGTGCCGAATCCCGGTCAGCGATCGACAAACCGGCCAGGTTCGTGCCCGGCCAGCCGGACATGTGGTTCTTCGCGCTGTTCGAAGCGCTCGTGTTCACCAGCTACTTCGTCGTCTACATGTACACCCGCACCCAGCACACCCAGCTCTTCCTGCTGTCCCAGGCAAAGCTCGACCTCCGCATCGGTGCCCTCAACACCCTGCTGCTGCTGGCCAGTTCCTGGTCCATGGCACGATGCGTGCAGGCATCCCGCACCGGCGCGGCGCGCTCCGCGTTGCGCAGCGCCCTACTGACCACCGTCTTCGGCGCCCTGTTCCTCGTCTCGAAAACGCTGGAGTGGGCCAGGCTCATCCACCGGGGACTGACCTTCACCACCAACGCGTTTTTCACCCACTACTTCTTCCTCACCATGATCCACGCGCTGCACCTCCTGATCGGATTCGTCGTCCTGGGCATCCTCGTGTACCAACTGCGCAGTCCCGCCCGGCGGTCCCAGAAACTCATCGAAACCTGCGCCACCTACTGGCACACCGTCGACCTGCTGTGGGTCCTCATCTTCTCGCTGCTGTACGTCGTGAGGTGACCGTGAACACCAGACCGAAGAACAGACCGCAGGTCGCCTGGCTGGCACTCACGCTGATCACGCTCGGCTACCTCGCCATGGACGACGCGGTCGACCGCGGCGGCGCGTTGCGGCCCAGCGCCGTGGTCACCTCGGCCGCCATCGTGATAGCCCTCCTCAAGGTGCGCATCATCTTCCGCGAATTCATGGAGGTGAGGCAGGCTCCAACCCTGCTGGTACGCCTCACCGACATCTGGGTCGTGGTCATCGGCGCAAGCCTGCTCGCCACATACTTCATCGGCACGGCGGGCGCATCCGGCAGATGACCACGTCGACGGCTCGCGCGACCGGTGGCCGCCGCGCCCTGATCGCGGGAAGCAACGCGCGGGTCAGGATGGCACGCAGCAGCACGTCGAAGACGTCCTCGGGAGAAGCACGCCGACGGTACGGACTCCGGTTTGTGGTGACCCACGCGGCCACGTTGTGGGACGGCGCTCACCTTACGGACTGGAAAGGGGCGTGGCGCTGAGTGCTCGGCTTGCGTCGGTCAGCAGGCCGATGTAGCGGTTGCGGTCGTCGACCTTGACCTTTGCTTGTAGTGGCCCCAGCTGGATCTCGTGGAATACCCCATCACTGGTTGGGCTGGTGACCGGCGCCGACAGGAAGCTGATCGGCAATGCCGTGTGCGAGGTCAGCTGTGCTTCGCTCCAGGGCTGTGCCGTCAACCGAATCAGCTGTTCTTGCGCAGAATGCCGTGTACCCGCGTCGAGGACTTCGGGCTCGATGCGGTGCAGCAGTTGAGCGAGCACGTCGACGAGGTCTGCATCGTGCGGTGCCGGACCGTGGATGACGAAGCCGTGGCGGTGTGCCGAACTCAGGAGTGACTCGGCATGTTGCCGCTGGTCGGGAAGCGCGCTGCGGACCCAACGGCGCTGGTCGCGCGCCGGCAGCTGGGGCACGACGCTGGCACCGGCGGGGAATTGCAGTGGTACGCGCCGACCAAAAGGCAGCCCGGGCAAGGGCTGATCACCGCCCTGGAACCGGGCGACAAACGTCAGCTCCGCCGCCTGGACGCGGCAGAGGGTGACACCGCACCTCGCCATCTGCGCAAGACGCTGGAGCACCGCAACGGTGCGCGGCGCGATGGGCGCCGGTTCTTCTCGGCGAAGTGACGCGAACACCGGTCCAATACGATGACCGTTGGCATCCCTGACCAGCCATCCCGCCGCGCACAGTTCCGTGTTGATCGCTAGCACGGTGGTGCGGGCAAGGCCAAGGGTGCGGGCAATCGTGCTGGTCGACATCCGCGCTTGTGTTCCCGCGAGAAGCTCCATGATGGCGACGACACGTGCGGTGGGGGCAGAGTGGGACGCAGATGCTTCGCGCGCCGCACCCCGCCTCCCGTGCTGTGCGGCTGCCTTCGGCGACACCACGGCCTCCTTGCGTCCAACGAGAACACGTTCTAGTGTGTGCCGACAGACTGTCATACCTGTCGACTATCTGACAAGGCGGTAGAAGTGATCCTTGATCGGTTTCGTCTGGACGGCAGGGTTGCGGTGGTGACCGGCGCGGGCCGCGGTATTGGTGCCGCGACCGCGGTTGCGCTCGCCGAGGCGGGCGCCGACGTGGTGATCGCGTCGCGCACGCGCGGCGACCTTGACCAGGTTGCACTGTCGGTGTCCGGTACCGGCCGGACCGCGTTGCCGGTACCCAGCGACCTCAGCAAACCGCACGAGTGCGCCGGTCTGGCGCGGGCTGCGATCGAGCGTTTCGGGCGCCTGGACATCGTGGTCAACAACGTCGGGGGGACGATGCCACGGCCGTTGACATCCACGACCGTGGAGGCGATGGAGGAAGCGTTTCGATTCAACGTCTCCAGCGCACACGCCTTGACCGTGGCGGCCGCGCCGCATCTGGTCGCGTCGGGTCACGGCGCGGTCGTGAACGTGACCTCGACGATGGGCTGGGCCGCCGGCCGTGGGTTCGCCGCCTACGGCACCGCGAAGGCGGCGCTCGCGCACTACACCGAGCTGACCGCGTGGGATCTGGCACCCCGGGTACGGGTCAACGCGGTGGCGCCCGGTTCGGTGCTCACCTCGGCTTTGGAGGTGGTAGCCAGCTCCAAAGTCCTGCGCGAATCCATGGAACAGGCCACCCCACTCAAGCGTCTGGGAGATCCACACGACGTCGCGGCCGCCATTGTCTTCCTCGCCTCCGACGCTGCCGCGTACATCACCGGCGCGCTCATCAACGTCGACGGCGGCCTGAACTCACCGAACCTCGACCTTCGCCTGCCAGACGTACAGGAGGCAGGCGCGTGACCTACCGGATCGCCGTGTACGGCACCGGCAACGTCGGCAAGCAGGCGCTCCGCGGCGTGATCGCGCACCCGGACCTGCAACTCTGCGCGGTACTGGTCTCCGCGGCGGAGAAGATCGGCCGTGACGCCGCCGATCTGGCTGACCTGACCGCCCCGACCGGGGTCACCGCAACTGCCGATGTCGACGCGGTGCTCGCGGCCGAACCGGACTGCGTTGTCTACGCCGCGGCAACCGATGATCGGCTGGAGGCGGCACTCGCCGATCAGGTGAACCTGTTGCGTCACGGCGTGAACGTGGTCGCCAGCGGACCGGTGTTCCTCCAGTTCCCGTACGGCGTGGTGCCGGATGAGCTATTCGCGCCGATCGCCGAGGCCGCGGACGCAGGACGTGCGTCGATCCTTGTGAACGGCATTGACCCCGGCTTCGCCAACGACCTCCTTCCACTGGCCCTCACCGGAACCTGCGCGCGCGTGGACCAGGTCCGGTGCATGGAGATCGTCAACTACGCCACCTATGACAGCGCCACGGTGCTGTTCGATGTCATGGGCTTCGGCAAACCGCTCGACGACGTCCCGCTGCTGCTGCAACCGGGTGTGCTGTCGATGGCGTGGGGAAGCGTGGTGCGCCAGATCGCGAACGCGCTGGGGCTCAGGCTCGACCACGTCGAGGAGGTCCACGAACGCGACGTGGCTACCGCGGATATCTCGACCAGCTGCGGCATCGTGCCCGCCGGCACGGCAGCGGCTCTGCACTTCGAGGTCCGCGGGATCGCCGACGGCAAGATTCGCATCGTACTCGAACACTTCACCAGGCTGCATGACGACCTTCGTCCCGACTGGCCGCAACCCGCCGGCGCCGGTGGTTCGTACCGCATCGAGATCGAGGGCGAACCGCGCTACGCCCTCGACCTCGTCCCGCACAGTCACCTCGGCGACCATAACCACGCCGCGCTCGTCGGCACCGCGATGCGCCTGGTGAACGCGGCACCCGCCGTCATCACCGCCGCGCCCGGCCTGCTCACCGCCCGGGACCTGCCATTGATTCCGGGGTGGGCACGCTGATGCCCCGCGAGTACACCGACCGCCCGCGGCGCCCCACTCCTGGTGGTGCGCGGTGGCCGCAGTCATCCTCGGGATCGACCGGCGCTGGAGCGCATCAGGAGCATGCCGAGCGTGATGATGCGCGGTCGACGTGCGTGCCACCGGCAGCCGTGCTGTACCGCCGTGTCTCTGCGGTACAGCATGGTCGGGGTCAGGCCGCCCCCCTTGCGCCTGACCCCGAACCACCCTGATCCGTGCGAGCGAGGCTAGGACACGATCTCGTGCTGCCAGGTGTCGGTGTCCGAGTTGAGCCACCACGCGTCGATCTCCCGGGAGTCAGAGTGATCGGTGGTGACATCCAGAACGAGTTCCGAGTCCCCCGCGGTGACAACGACCGGCGCCGTGTTGCCGCCGGTGTCGATCGTGTGCTCATGCCAGACCGCGGAATCGCTGTCCTGCCACCAGTAGTCCAGGTTCCCGTCGCGGTCCACGTCGGTGAGGGCGAGCCTGTTACCGGTCCATGTGATGGACGGCGCCCCGGCGGCACGAGCGGCGATCGTACGCTCGGACCACGACGCGCCGTCGTCGTCCTGCCACCAGTAGTCCAGGTTCCCGTCGCGGTCCACGACGGTGAGGGCCAGCCTGCTACCGGTCCACGTGATGGACGGCGCCCCGGCGGCACGAGAAGCGATCGTACGCTCGGACCACGACGCGCCGTCGCCGTCCTGCCACCAGCACAGCTTCCCGTCGCGGTCGACCGCGGTCACCACGACGGAGTGCCCGGTCCAGACGATCGCGGGGGCGCCGAAGCTGTCGTCGTCCGCGATGACCGCGCGGTGCCAGGTCGTGCTGCGGGTGTCCTGCCGCCATAGGTAGAGACGGCCGTCGTTGTCCGTGTCCGTGATGACCACCGACGCGTGAGTCCAGGCGATCGCCACGGTGCTGCGGAAGCTGCCTTTCGCCACGACCTGCTGGCGCCACACCGTGCTGCTGGTGGGCAACCACCAGCAGTCCAACTGCCCGGACGCCTCGGTCGCCGTGACGATCACCCCATGATCCGTGTACGTGATCGCCGGACCGCCGTAGTGGCCGGTGGCGATCCGCTGCTGGCGCCAGGTCGACGTCCCGACCGCCTGCCACCGGTAGTTCAGGTTCCCATCGGCGTCCGCGAACGCCACGGCGGTGCCGGCACCGGTCCAGACGGCCGCGGAACGAATGCCGGATGCCGCAGCCCCGCCAGAGCCCGTCGTAGCGGCCGCCAAGCCGACGCCCGTCCACACCAGCGCCCCGGCTGCCAACGCCGCCACACACCCCAGCAGCAGACTCCTGCCGCTGCGTCGACGCCGTCCGGCCTCCACCTTCACATGTCTGTTCGTCATAGCCACCAATGTCCAAGACCGGCCACCCCGGACCCATCCGGCACCCTTCCGGAACGGGGTCCGTCAGCCGGCGGGAACACCACCCGCCTCCAGCCACCGGTGCCGGGGGTACCGGCCTGCCAGGCGGAGGTGCCGGGCTGTGCGCACCCACCCGGCGGGCGCTACCGCGGCGATGAGACTCAGCTCGCGATGTCCTGCGCCACCGGCGTCAACGATACGGGTACCGACCGATGCCACCGTGCACAACGCCCGCCGGTCAGCCGATACCGCCCGCGCCTACCCAACCAGGTGTTGGCCGCGACCGGCCGCACCATTCCCACACGAAGGTCATCCTTCGGCGGCATTTCCTCCGGCGTCACCCGTAGACCCACCAAACCGACGGGGGTAAGGGATTCCCGTCAACTGACGGGACCGCTCCCCCTGGTCGGCGGGTTGGCGGTGACAGCTTGATCGATGAGCATTGAACCCGCCTCTCCGGGCTCACCGCTGCGGACGTCCGTGAAGCATGGCAAATACCACCGCCGGGGCGTCCATAGTGTTCAGCGCCCGTCACGGTAGCGCGATGCGGGTAGCGCCGGGAGACATAGGCATCGAAGCGAGGAGGGCAGGACCAGTTGTAGACGATCCGCCGACTCCGCCATCCAGATAGGACATTGAGCAGACGGGTACGGAGGTCGGCGCCGCTGAACCCACCGGGTGTAGCCGGAAAGCCAGCAGGATGGCGAGCGGGCCCTGGGTGCGGGGGAAGGTCACAGGCGCCGAAGCACGGCCGGGTGGCGGGGCCGACTGTCATGGCGTGTCGGTGCCAGCAGTCGTGACGTATTCGCGGGCGACGATGTCGCCGTAGGGCGTGGAGGATTGGATGTCGCACGATGTTCGCGGCCGGCCACGGGGCCGCAGTCGGTGGGCCGGGCAGCGCCGCCTGCTGGTGGCCGCAGCAGCCGTGTCGGCGGTGGTCGCGGCGGCTTTGTCGCCGCTGCCTTCGGCGCACGGGGTGACGTCTCCAGCTGTCGCCCCGGCCGCGGCGGAGGGGCGGTCGTGGCGGGCGCCTGGCACGTTGGTCCTGGTGCAGATGAATCTGTGCGGCAGCGGATGGGCCCGCGGCTGTTACACGTTCGGCCGGTCCGTGGGGGAGGCGGTGACGGAGATTCACCGGTATTCGCCGGATGTGGTGACGGTGCAGGAGGTGTGCCGCAACGACGTGTACTCGGCCGACGGGTGGGGGCCGTTGGCGCGAGCGATGGGCGACCTGTACGGCGACAATCACGTGTTCGCCGACTTCGTCCCGGCGGCTGACCGGCGCACCAACGAGGGGCTGCGATGTGTCAGTGGTCAGTTCTACGGGATCGCCGTGATCTACCACGACGGCGCCGCCGAGGTGCACTACGGCTGGTACCACAGTCAGGATTCGACGCCGGAGGAACGGGCGTGGACGTGTGTCACGGCGGTGGTGGGCCGGGTGACGGGTTGTACGACGCACCTGTCGACGGATCGCGACGTGGCGACCCGGCAGTGTCACGAGTTGATGTCCATTCTGGACTCATCGTGGGTGTTGCCGGAGGTGGTGGTGGCCGGGGATTTCAACCTGACCGCGGGGCCGGGCGGGCCGCACGACGTGCGGGCGTGCGTGCCGGCGGGGTACCGGCGGGTCAGCGACGATTCGTTGCAGCAGGTGTTGTACACCCGCAACGTACGGTGGGTACGGGGTGGTTGGGCGCGGATGCGGTGGACGGACCATCCGGTGTTGTACGAGACGCTGCGAGGCTGACGGCTCGTCCTCCGGCAGAGGCTGGCAACCGGTGTTCCATCGTGTTCGATCACGCTCACGCCAGCACGCGGTTCAGGTACACCAGGAGCCGGCGGGCAGATCGACGGTGAACGCTTCGCCGTCGCCCGCCCGGTAGCGGCGAGAACGTCGCGTCACGTGATGGGCGCGAGGCCGAATCGAGAGCCGGGATATTTGTCTCTGGTGATACTTCACCATCCACGGTTGCCTTGATTCATGTGCCCCGACCGGGAGGAGTTCCCGCCGTGTTCCAGATCCGCGGTGTCGTTCATGGATGCGCTGAACCCGAACCAGATGTGTTTCCTACGGTCAGTGTGGTGAGTAGCTACGGTGCGCTGCCGCCGAGCCTGACGGCGTTCGCACCGAGGCTGGTCTCCCCCGACCTGCAGCAGGTGAGTTCGTCGGACGACGTCGTGATCCTGTACGGCGAGCATGGCGCGCTCGACGTCACCCGGCTGCGCCGCGTGTTCGGCCGGCTGATGCCGGCGGTGCTGGTCTGCTCGCCGGTGTTCGACGTGCATGACATCGTCGCCGCCTTCGAGAACGGTGCGACCAGCTACTTCGTCGTCGACGAGGTGCCGCAGTACTGCCTGGTGGACGCGGTCGTGCGTACCGCCGCCGGGCAGAGCTGCCTGAGCCCGAGCGTCGCCCAGGTCCTGGTGCGGCACGTGCACCAGCCGGTGCTCGCACCGGAGCCGGACGCCGCCCCACCGCCCACCGGCGAACTGACCCGGCGGGAACGCCAGATCATGGAACTCCTCGTGGTCGGCCACACCACCGCGGAGATCGCCGTGTACCTGCGGTTGACGCCGAAGACGGTACGGAACAAGCTCAGCGTCATCTACGCGAAACTGAACGTGCGCCGCCAGTCCGAGGCGATCCTGCTGTGGCTGGGCGACCAGCGCACCCCGAGCAGTACGTTCCAGGCTCTCAACGCTCGTGACCACCAGCCCCGGCACGCGGCGCAAGGGGCTTGATACAGCGCCGGGCTCAGCCGGCGATCCGGGGCCGGGCTCGGCGCACTCGAAGTGTTCGTACCCGGCCGACCCCGCGTACCGACGTCCTATGGTAGGCAGATGGACTGGAAGATCGAGCTCATCCCCGTTCCCGTCACCGACGTCGACCGCGCCAAGGCATTCTACGAGAAGGTGGGCTTCAACGCCGACCACGACCACCGGGTACACGAAGGTCTACGGTTCGTCCAGCTGACCCCACCCGGTTCCGCCTGTTCCATCGTGATCGGCGAGGGCATCACCGCCAAGACACCCGGCACGCAGGAAATCCAGGTCGTGGTCGCCGACGCCACGGCGGCACGCCAGCAACTGCTCGACGTCGGCGTCGAGGCCAGCGAGGTCGATCCGCAGCCATGGGGCAACTTCGTCTACTTCCGCGACCCTGACGGCAACAGCTGGTCGCTACAGGCGATCGCCTCGCGCCCCAACGGCTGACCTCTCCCGCCCGAGATAAGCCAAAGCCAAGTGGAGCGAACCACGTCCATCGTTCGGGTCAGCGGCCGCGATCGTCGGGGAAGGCGTCCGGCTCGGTCACAGGGGGCAGACTGGCAGGCATGGTTGACATGGGTGACCCGAAGACCGTGCTGCACCACTACCTCCAGGCAACTCGCGATGACCTGATCTGGAAGCTCGATGGGCTGGGTGAACGGGATGCCAGGCTGCCCCGCACCCCGACCGGCAACAGCCTGCTGGGAGTCCTCAAGCACTGCCTCAATGTCGAGGCTGGCTACTTCGGGCCCACCTTCGGGCGCGCGTTCCCGACGCCCGAGGAGTTGGTCCCGATGCGGGCGTACGAGGAGGACCCCCAAGCAGACTGGTATGCGCGGGAAGACGAGACGAAGGACGGGCTGATCGACCTCTACCGTCGTGTCGGGGCCTTCGCGGACCAGACCATCGAGCGGCTACCACTCGACGCGCCGGGACGGGTGCCGTGGTGGCGGCCAGACAGTCAGGACGTGACCCTGCAACGGATCATTGTCCATGTGATCTACGACCTCGCCCGTCATGCGGGTCACGCCGACATCATGCGCGAGCAGCACGACGGGGCGATCGGCTGGCAGCGGGAGAACACCAACGTCCCCCACGACTATGACTGGCCGGCGTACGTCACCAGGCTGACCGAACTCGCCGACCGGTTCGGGTAGCCGTCCGCCATCCACACCGGCGATCCGCCGTCCAACGATGAGAGGCACCCGAACGGACAACGCCCGCCGTCGATACCGTCGGCCGGGGCGGGTGCCTTCGGTCAGGGGTGTGGCCAATAATGCAACCATGCCGTTCGCCCGGTCCGCCGACGTGTCCCTCTACTACGAGCGTCGGTGCCCGGCGGGGCGGGCTACTTCTGTGCACTCTTCTCGTCGCGCTCCTGTGGTGTCGCGTTCGGTGGGCGGCTGCTTCTGCGTAGTGTGCGGTTTGTGGAGCGCTTGCGGCTGGCAGAGTTGCTAGGTGGCCTGTCGCTGGTCGCCGACGTCGGTATGGGTCTGGAGCCGGGCGAGGCGGGGCGTGCGGCGCTGGTCGCGATGGAACTGGCCGACGCGGTGGGTGCCGAGGCACCCACTGACGTCTATTACACGACGCTGCTGCAGCACGTCGGGTGTACCGCGTATGCGCATGAGGCGGCTGGCATGCTCGGTGGCGACGAGATCGCGGTCAAGCGTGCCGCCGTGCACACCAATTTTCATGATCCGCGGGATGTCCTGCGTAGCTACCTGCCGAACCTTGCCCCGGCGGCGGGTCTGTTGTCCCGGTTGCGTGTCGCGGGCACGGCCGCCGTTCGTGGGCGTGAGATCGTGCGGGGATACAGCCGTGCCAACTGTGAGGTCGCCGCGCGTACGGCCGAGCGGGTGGGGCTCGGCGCGGGTGTGGCCGGTGCCCTGATCGACATCTATGAGCAGTGGGACGGCAAGGGCGGCGCGCGGGGTTTGCGCGGTGACGCGATCGCCGAGCCCGCGCGGATCGCTCAGGTGGCGGTCACCGCGGCGCTGTTTCACCGGGTCGCCGGGCCGCAGGCCGCACTGGATGCGGTACGGAGCCGGTCGGGTACGGCGCTGGATCCCGGTCTGGTTGAGGCGCTGTGCCGGCATGCGCGCCGGGTCCTCGGTGTACTCGATGTAGCTGACCCGATCGTGGCGGCGGTGGCTGTCGAGCCGGGCCCAGCCGTGCGGATCCCCGGGGCGGGACTGGATCGCGTCTGCCGGGCATTCGGAGAGGTCGTCGACCTGAAGACGCCGCTGCACCACGCTCACTGCACAGGGGTGGCGGACCTGGCGTCCGCGGCGGGTAAGCGCGCCGGGCTGGGCCCGTCCGACGTGGTGGCGCTGTACCGCGCGGCGCTGGTGCACGACATCGGACGCGCGGCTGTGCCCAATGGCATCTGGGCACGGCGCGGCCCGCTGACCTGGACCGACCAGGAACGGGTACGACTGCACGCCTACCACAGCGAACGGGTGCTGGCCCGCTGCGGACCGCTCGCGGGGCTGGCGCCGCTGGCCGGGATGCACCACGAACGGCTGGACGGCAGCGGGTACCACCGGCAGGCCGCCGCCGCGACGATCCCGTTCGCCGCGCGGGTCCTTGCTTCGGCGGACTGTTTCCAGGCGATGACCCAGGTCCGCGCCCATCGCCCGGCCCGGTCGCCGAGCGAAGCCGCAGATTTGCTCGCGGCCGAGGCGCAAGCCGGTCGCCTGGACGTGGACGCGGTACGCGCCGTGCTCGACGCTGCTGGCCGGCCAGTCGCCGCGATGTCGCGACCGCGTCCAGGCGGGCTGACCGAGCGACAGGTGGAGGTGCTCAGACTGGTGGCCCAAGGCATGTCGAATCCCCAGATCGCTCAGCGCCTCGTCATCTCGCGACGCACCGCCGAGCACCACGTACAGGACGTGTACGCGCGTATCGGCGTCTCCAGCCGGGCGGCCGCAGCGTTGTTCGCGATGGAACATGACCTGCTGACCTAGCGCGCAAGGACTGGTAGGTCTACCCATGCGCAGCCCCCGGCAGACCGGTGATCCTTGTCGTATCCGCAGCTACGACCGAGGAGAGTCGCCATGCAGCCCAACGAGATCGTTCGCCGATTCGTCGACGAGTACCAGACGGCAGCCAACGAGGCAACGTTCGAGGAACTGCTCCACGTCGACGTGCTCGACCACAGCCGACCGCCAGGGATCGCCCCGGGCTCTGCGGGCGTCCGCCAGCAGTTTGAGGGTTTCCGCAGGGCCTTTCCCGATTTCCGCGCCACGATCCTCGACCAGATCACCGAAGGCGACAAGGTCGTGACCCGCAAGGTGTTCACCGGCACCCATCTGGGCCCGTTCCAGGGCCTGGAGCCCACCGGCCGGCAGGTCGAGATCCACGTCATCGACATCGTCCGGGTGGCCGGCGGCCAGATCGTCGAGCACTGGAACTGCGTCGACCGCCTGGGGCTACTCGCCCAACTCGGAGCCCTGCCGGAAACGGCCAACGCGCCCGCTTGACCTGTGCACCGTCCATCGAGAA
This sequence comes from Rugosimonospora sp., assembly GCA_035278125.1. GTDB lineage: Bacteria > Actinomycetota > Actinomycetes > Mycobacteriales > Micromonosporaceae > DATEJJ01. The sequence goes on along the minus strand of DATEJJ010000899.1, from coordinate 1,931 downwards.
CACACCCTCGGCGGGCGGTCTTGCGGTGATAACGTGCGGTGCCGAGTCACCAACACCCACGCCGGCAGGCGGCGGCGCGGGCGGTCCTCGCCCAGGTCATGCCCTCGGGGGGTGTGTCCGTCGCCGCCGCCGTGACGACGCCTGTCCCTCGCGGCGTATCCCGGGACGGCAGCGGGCGCTCCCCGGGGTTGCAGCTCCCACATCGGCACCGTCCCGCTGTCCGTCCGGTATGGACGCGCAGTGGTGGACCGCTGACGGCGAGGCGTCCGGCGCGCAATCGGGATTATCCCTGATAGGTGGTTGCCGATCGGGCGGGCTAACTTCGGGGCGGCACTGCTCGACCGGTAACCCCGGAGGTGATACCCACGTACACCAGGAAAGCCGCGCGGTGGCTCGGTTTTGCTACCGCCCTCGTCATCGCAACCGGCGTCACGGCCCTGCTGTCCGATCCCGCGCACGCGGCGAGCGGCGGCGGCTGTGGTACCCCGGCGACCACCTCCTTCGGATCCATCAAGGCGTGCATTTCCGAAGGATGGCCCAACGTCTATCCGGACGCCTACCTGTCGGTGGGGTCCGCGCCGTCCAACTGCGGCGTCGTCATCTACCTGCTCAATGCGAGCAGTGCGGTGAACTCGCAGGACGGTCCGTTCCCGTGCGTCACAGACCACGACTACGGTCCGGCGGACAACGTCTTCCGTTCCAGCAAGTGGCGGACGAAGGCATGCTTCACGGGCGCGGTGACAGCGTGCTCGCTCAGCCCGTGGCAGATCAGCTGAGAGACTGAAGGGAGGACACGCGGCATGGAAAACAACACAGGGCGGCGGTGGCGTGGCCGGGTGCTCGCGGTCGCCGCGACGGCCGTCGTCGGGCTGGCTGCGGCGGCCCCGGCGCAGGCGAGCGCGGCGTATGGCGCGATGGGGTGGGTGCGGATACCCAACTCGCAGGCGTTGCCGGGCAGCTCGGTGCAGACGGTACAGGGGCAGCGGGTCGGTGGCAGTTGTGTGTTCACCGCACAGCTCAGCCTGTCCGGTACCCAGCGCTCCGCACGCGCCGACGAGGTGGGATACAACCCGCTGACCTGTCAGGCACAGTTGGCGGTGCTCGTCTCCGACCAGGTACTGCCGCAGGCCCAGGCGCCGAAGGGCCAGAGCCGGCACGGCAGCAGCGTCTCCACCGCAGCCGGCCCGGGGCCGGTGGGAGGCGCCAGCCCGAACGCGTCGTCATCCGGGTACTTCCACTCGGAGACGTGGGATCCGGTGGGTCTGGAAATCAACATGGTGGAGAACGGGGGTACCTGGTCGCACGGATCGTGTGTGACCGGCGGGACCGGATACAACAGCTACTGGTGGCTTTCCAACGACGGCTGGCAGCTGAGCGCCAGCAACTTCAGCAACACGTTCAGTTGCAGCCGGCAGGACGTCAGCTCGTACGCCCACTTCTACAACTTCCCGTTCTGCGGAGGAACCAACACCTTCTTCAACCGCAACCACTTCTACGGCAACGCGAACGGCTCGGTCGGCGGTACCGTCGCGTGGAGCGCGTCGGGTTGCCTGAGCAACGTGCTCTCGGTGCACTACTACTCATCCAAGACAGCATGACCACCCGGTGCCGGCCGGTCGTCGAGGCGGCCGGCCGGCACCACCGCGTACCCGCCCCGCGCCACGATCCCGGCCACCGCGGCCCGCGACAGCACCCCCAGCTTGCGCAGGATACTCGATACGTGCGTCTCCACGGTCTTGTCGCTGACCTCCAGCGCCCGCGCGATCTGGCGGTTGCTGCACCCCTCGGCGATGAGCCGGGCGACCTGCCGCTCCCTCGGGGACAGCCGGTCGGTGCAGGGCGGCGGCTGCACCGGCGGCTCCCGGTGCGCCCCGGCCAGGCTGGCGAGCGCACCGGCGCCACAGCTGTGGAACAGCGCCTCCGCGCGCCCG
>DATEJJ010000898.1:0-4976 GCA_035278125.1 Rugosimonospora sp. | reverse complement strand
CCGCCCCGGGCCACCGCTCCGGCCAGATCGAGCAGCGCGTCCAGCCGCGCTGCCGGCTCTGGCGCCGCCGGGTCGAGGTGGCGCGCGGCGGCCGCGTGCGACCGGGCGCAGAACTCGCACTCGTTGAGCCGGGACACGTGTACCGCGATCGTCTCCCGCTCCACCGGAGACAGGGGGCTCGCCCCGCGCAGCAGCTCTTCGGCGAGCTGGGCGAGGCGAGCCCCGGTGCTGGGTTTGCTGGCCATCAGGCCGCGGATGCCGGGCAGGTCGCCGGGTAAGGCAATGTGAGGCATGCCCACCATCATCCCCCCGGCGACCCCGGGCTCAGAAGCTGAAAACCACACCTCCCGACGACACGCCGCAGGCTGACACGTAGAGCGTGTAGGTACCGTGCGGCAGGTTCGACGGGAGCGTGAAGTCGGTGCTCTGCGCCTCACCCGGCCGGCTGGTACCCATCGAGCTGAAGTTGGAGGTACGGGCGAAGAACACGTGCCCGGCCGGGTCCTTCAGGTACACGATCGGGTAGTTCTCCGGCCCCTGGTAGTCGTCCTCACCCACGCTCACCAGCCCGGACAGCTGGGTACCCGTCAGGTGGAAGGTGCTGCCGCTGCCGGTGACCGAGCCGACCGTGGGCCGCCACGCGTTGCTGGGGCCGCCGATCGGGGTGTACACCCAGTTGCGGCTGCCGGCCGCGGCGAGCACCTGGCCGTTGGGCAGGTTGATGAAGTTGACCGGTGCGCCGCCCGGGTCGTTCGGCATGCTGATCGTGTTCATCGTGTTGGTGGCCGGGTCGAACTCGTTGACCAGCGCGCCCGACGCCGAGCCGCACTCGTTCGTGAGCCAGCTGCACCGCACCGAGTCGTAGATGACCTTCCCGTTCGCCTCGGGCGTCACGTACACGTCGTCCACAAAGGACCCTTGCGGGATGCCGGGACCCTGTGCCCAGCTGCCCGGGTCGCTCGGCTTCGCGCCGGGCGTGTAGATGACCGAGGTGTTGTGGCCCATGGCCAGGATCCGGCCGTCGTACAGGAGGGTCACCATCGAGGTGTCCACGCTGCCGTTGGCGTACGTGGCCGGCGGGCGGGGCAGGGTGTACCAGACGTTGGCGGCCGGGTCGTACCGGTACGCGCCGCCGCCGCTGATCGACACGATGGAGCCGTCGGGCAGCGGTACCCAGCCGTCCTCACCGGCGGAGGCGGGCCGGTTGGCGGCCGCGGCCCAGGTGTTGCTGCCGGGGTTGAAGATCTGGGTACCGGCCGTGCGCTGGTCGCTGGAGACGATCCGGCCGTCCTTGAGGTGCGCGGTACCGGTGTCCCACAGGTTGCCGTAGAGCCCGGACTGGCCCAGCGTCCAGGTGTTGGTCACCGGGTTGTAGAGCTGGACTCCATTGTGGTCATTCGCGGAGCTGCCCGCCGGCCACTGGTAGACGAACTCGCCACCGGCCTGGTAGAAGCGCCCGTCCGGGAGCATCTGGTCCTGTGCCGCACCCAGCCCGTACGGGCTCGTCGCCAGCTGTACCCAGGTGCCCTTGGTGTAGTCGCCGAACTGGTCGGGCACCAGCTTCACCCACTGGTGCAGGTCGCTGCCGTTGGACAGGATGCTGCCGTCCGAGAGCAGCCACATGAAGGTACCGGCCGCGCCGTTGAACGGGTTCACCGGTACCGCCGCCCAGGTGCCCGGCGTACCGGGTACCGGCGGTGGCGCGCCGGTGGGCCCGGTGCTCGGCCCGGCCGTCGGGGACACGCTCGGGCTGGGTCCGGCGGTACGGCTGGGGGTGGGGCCGGGCACGGACGGGGTCGGGGTACCGGGGCTGGTGGTACCGGTACACGCCACGCCGTTGAGCGTGAAGCCGGTGGGTACCGGGTTGGCCGAGCCGTTCCAGGCACCGTTGAAGCCGAAGCTGGTACCGGCGTTGGTCGCCAGGGCGCCGTTGTAGCTCATGCTGACCGCGGTCACCGCGCTGCCGCTCTGCGTCACGGTCGCGTTCCACGCCTGGGTGACGGTCTGCCCGGCGCCGAACGTCCAGCGCAGTGTCCACCCGGACAGCGGGTCACCCAGGTTGGTGATGCTCACGTTCGCGCCGAATCCGGTACTCCACTGTGAACTGATGGAGTACGTCACCTGGCAGCCCGCGGTGGCCGCGTGCGCGACGACGGCGGTGGTCACGGCGCCGGCGGCTGCCACGGCACCGGCCGCGGCCACGAGTACCCGGCGGGGTCGGCTTCTGGTCATGGATCGTCTCCTCGGGTCAGCTCGCGAGGGTGATGGGGTGTACGGACATGCGGTCACGTCCTCGATCCGGAGCATGGCCTATGGGAAAACCATTGCCGTCAATGTAGGCATGGGGCTGGCCTCGGTCAAGCAACGCGCCGCCGTTCCGGCTGGTTACAGCGTTGCGGCAGCGCGATGCGGTTAGTTGCGTAACTAGGTCGATCCAGCAGAACACAGCGGAATCCGCGTCGCTACCGAGCCTCGATGATCGACATTCGTCGCTGACCGTCGGGGCGGCCGGGCCGACGGTACCCACCCAACAAAGGTTTTCCGTGACTTGCCGGCGACGGCGCCGGAGAGTGGGCCATGGTCGATCGCCGCTCCGGTCCGTCTGGACCTTGGCGCGCTACCGCACCCATAGCAGCAAATTCGCGCCAAGGTCCGGAGTGTGCGGTGCTCACCGTGATCATGCGGCTGGCGGTGGGGGCCGGGTCAGGTGGAGCGGGGGAGCCAGACGCGCATGGGGCCCAGGTCGCGGTTGGCCCAGGTGTGGTACGGGATCGCGGTGAACTGGATGGTGCGTTGGGGGCGGAGCCCGGCGCCCGCCGGCTGGTACAGCCCGGGGGAGTGGTGCAGGCCGGCCGGGTGGTACGGCAGCCCGGCGGCCGGCGGGTCGGGGGCCTCCGCCACCTCACCGGGTGCGAGTGCCACGCATACCCCGCCGAGCAGGTCCGGGCGCCACTGGGCCTCGACCGTACCCGGGGCCAGCCGCAGGTCCTCCACGCCCACGCCGGCGGGCAGGTCCCGCTGCTCCACGCAGTACACCAGCGGGCCGCGCTCCAGCGCCTCGCAGCCGCGTACCGCGTCCACCCGCTCGTCGGCGACCGTGCGGCGTACCGGCATGGGGAAGTCGAGTACCACCCGGTCGCCGGGTTGCCAGGTGCGGTGCAGGCGCAGGTACTCGCCGGGGCGGGGTGGCTGCGGGACGGGCCGGCCGTTCAGCGTCGCGGTGGGCGAGCCGCACCAGGCGGGTACCCGCAAAGAAAGGGTCCACGGCCGGGACGGGGCCGCGGCGACCCGCACCTCGACCAGGCCGTCCCAGGGGTAGTCGGTGGCCACGGCCAGCTCCACGGGCAGCGCGCGGACGGTGCCGGCGGCGTACTGGTGCAGCTGGACGCCACCACTGTCCTGTGTGGACAGGTAGTGGTCCAGTGAGGACAGTGCGCGCATCACGTTGGGCGGGCAGCAGGCGGTGCCGAACCAGGGCCGGCGGCCGTGCCGGGCGCTGCGGCTGCTGGTGTGGTACCCCTCGCTGCGCAGCTGCAACGGGTTGGCGTAGAAGAAGCCGGTGCCGTCCAGGGAGAGGCCGGCCAGCATCGCGTTGTAGAGGGTGCGCTCGATCAGGTCGGCGTAGCGCGCCTCGCCGGTGGCGAGCAGCATGCGCCAGCTCCAGAGCACGCTGCCGTACGCGGCGCAGGTCTCGCAGTACGCCGCCTCGGGGGGCAGCTCGTACGGGTCGCCGAAGCACTCGCCCTCCCAGCGCGCGCCGATGCCGCCGGTGAGGTACGTCTTGCCGCGTACCATCTCCTCCCACTGCGCGGCCAGCGCGTCGAGCAGGGTGCGGTCGCCGGTTTCGGCGGACACGTCGGCGGCGCCGGCGGCCAGGAAGACCCAGCGCACGGCGTGCCCCTCCACCGCCCGCATCTCGCGCAGCGGGACGCGGTCCTGGTAGTAGGCGGTGCCGAACAGGCCGGGGCCGAGCAGCCCGCGCCCGCGCGCGTCCACGAAGTACTTCGCCAGGTCGAGGTAGTCGCCGCGGCCGGTGAGCCGGTACAGCTCGACCAGGGCGGTCTCGATCTCGGGGTGGCCGCAGACGCCCTCGCGCAGGCCGGGCCCGAAGGTGGTGACGAGGTGGTCGGCGTAGCGCGTGGCCACCCGGAGCAGCTCCTCGCGGCCGGTGGCCCGGTTCTGCGCCACACCGGCCTGGATCAGGTGGCCGCCGCAGAACAACTCGTGGCCGAAGGGCAGGTCGGTGTAGCGCTGCGCGTCCCGGCCGCCGGTCTGGAAGTAGGAGTTGAGGTACCCGTCGGGCAGTTGGGCGGCGGCGACCAGCCCGGTGGCCGCGCTCTCCCACGCGGCCAGCTGCGCCGCGGGCTCGCGGGCCTGCTCCCAGGCCAGCGCCTCCAGCCACTTGTACACCTCGGAGTCGGCGAACAGCCGCCCGGCGAACTCGCCCCCCGCGGTGCCCGCGGCCAGCCGCAGGTTGTGGAAGTTACCGGCGTCCTCCAGCCGGGCGGCCGCGGCGGCGATGGTCACGTCCCGGTTGACCCGCAGCCGGTCGGCCCAGAAACCACCCTCGATGCGGGCCGGCGCGGGCCGCAGCAGGACCGTGGCGGACGCGGTGGGTGCGGTCGGGCCGGTGGTGCCCGGTGCCGCGACCCCGTGCGGCAGAGTCTCCACGCGAACTCCTACCCGATTGCCTGATTCGGAAAAGGCTTTCCTGCGGGAGGCTACGCACCCGCACCCGCCGGGTCAAGCCCGCGCAGGCGGAGCCCGCCGATAGGTCCGGGTGGAAGGCGCGTCAGGCGAAGTAACCCGAGCCCGCCCTCAACCGTCGTCGCTTCGCTCCTCGGTCTCGGTCAGGCGAACGGGCGGGGCGCGCGGGCCGGGGCCGGACGGGGTTTTCCCGATCGGGCGGCCGGGTCCGCGGCGCGGCGGCGGCTGGCGATCTCGCCCTGGGCCGGGACCGCCGGGCCGGTGCCGGA
>DATEJJ010000897.1:0-9092 GCA_035278125.1 Rugosimonospora sp. | reverse complement strand
CCGGCGACCCGGTGGCGCTGCTGCGCGGCCGGGCCTGCCGCCTGCTCGGCGCCTGGGCCGCCGCCCAGCCCGGCAACGATCGGGTATGCGTCGGCGAGCGGCAGCTCACCCGCGGGCTGGTCCTCGGTACCGGCGCGATCGAGGTGGCGGTACACGGCTGGGACGTGGCCCGGGCGTGCGGCCACGCCCGACCGGTGCCGGACCCGCTCGCCGAGGAGCTGCTCGACCTCTGCCCGCTGTTCGTGACGGAGGCCGACCGTCCGGGCCGGTTCGACCCGCCGCGGCCGGTACCGCCGCCGGCCGGACCGGGGGACCGGCTGCTCGCGTTCCTGGGCCGGGACCCGGGGTAGCCACGGGGGAAACTCATCCAGGTCGCGAGGGGTCGCATCGGGTGAGAGGGTGTATTGCGGGGTTACCTGGTGGGTTAGGGTGCTGTCCATCAGTTACCTCTTTCCTTCGCAAGGAGTCAGGTGAACAAGCACAATCGCGTCACCAGAATCGCCGTCGGGTTGCTGTCGGCCGCCACCGTGGCCGGGTTCGCGGCGGTGTCCACACCGGCGAGCGCACACACGACAACCGTCAAGGTCCGCCCGGCCGTGGTCGGGCACATCCAGGCGAGGTCCGCCGCATCACCGCTGCCCACCTCGCAGTGCCTGGCACTCATCGGCATCCACTGCTACTCCCCGCTGCAGTACCGCGTCGCGTACAACCTCAACGGGCTGTACGAGCGGGGTATCACCGGTAAGGGCCGCACCATTGTCATCGTGGACTCGTTCGGGTCACCCACGATCCAGCACGACCTGGAGGTGTTCGACGCGCAGTACGGGCTGCCGGACACGACAGTGCAGATCGTCCAGGCGGGTACCATCCCACCGTTCGACGTGAACAACCCCGACCACGTCGGTTGGGCGCAGGAGACCACATTGGACGTCGAGTACGCGCATGCGGTCGCGCCCGGCGCGAAGATCGTACTCGTCGAGACGCCGGTCGCGGAGACCGAAGGCGTCACCGGCCTCCCCGAGATGATGAACGCGGAGAAGAAGCTCATCGACATGGGCGTCGGCGACGTCATCACGCAGAGCTTCGGCGCCACCGAGAACACGTTCCCGGGCTTCGACAGCGGAGACTTCTCCAGCCTGCTCAACCTGCGGTACGCGTTCCAGGATGCCGCCTTCCACGGCGTCACCGTGCTGGCGGCCTCGGGCGACGAGGGCGCGACCGACTGGAACCTGGACGGCTCGGCCACGTACCCGTACCGGGTCAACTCCTGGCCGTCGTCGGACCCGCTGGTGACCTCGGTCGGCGGTACCCAGCTCAACCTGGACGACGCGGGTAACCGGGTCGCCCCGGACACGGTGTGGAACGACGGGTACGGCGCCGGTGGCGGTGGCGTGTCGGCGGTGTTCGGCCGGCCGCTGTACCAGCTGGGTGTGCGCTCGGTCGTGGGCGGGCACCGCGGTACCCCGGACATCTCGATGAGCGCCGCGGTGGATGGCGGTTGTTGGGTGTACTACTCGTTCCAGAACCCGGCGTCGGGCTGGCACATCTTCGGCGGTACCAGCGAGGCGTCCCCGATCTTCTCGGGCATCGTGGCGCTGGCCGACCAGGTGGCCGGGCACCGGCTGGGTAACATCAACGGTGCGCTGTACCTGCTGGGTGCGCTGAGCCGGCTCCCGCACACGCCGTTGCGTACCGGCCTCGTGGACGTCACCACCGGCGACAACAGCGCCAACGGCGTCACCGGCTACCCGGCCACGGCAGGGTACGACCTGGCCAGCGGCTGGGGCACCATCGACGCCTCGGCGTTCGTGCGGGCTCTCGCCCTGCGCTAGAAACCAGCGCTGCAACGCGAAAGGTCGGTGCCCCGGTCAGCCTCGGCTGGCCGGGGCACCGGTGTCCGGGCGCAGCCACAGCACGCCCAGCGGCGGCAGCCGCAGCGTGGCGCTGGCGGGCAGGCCGTCCGCCGGCTCCGGATGTGCCTGTACCGCGCCCATGTTGCCCACGCCCGAGCCGCCGTACACGTCCGCGTCGGTGTTGAGTACCTCCAGCCACCGCCCCGGGGACGGTAGCCCGACCCGGTAGTTGTCGTGCGGTACCCCGGCGAAGTTGGCGAGACACACCAGCACCGAACCGTCCACGCCGTACCGGATGAACGCGAGCGTGTTGTGTGCCGCGTCGTCGCCTTTGATCCAGCGGAAGCCGTCGGGTGTGGTGTCCTGGGTCCACAGTGCCGGGTCGGCGCGGTACCCGGCGTTGAGGTCGCGCACCAGCCGGGAGACACCGGCCCGGGCCGGGTCCTGGAGCAGCCCCCAGTCCAGCCCGCGCTGCTCGCTCCACTCCTGGTCGTCGGCCAGCTCGCAGCCCATGAACAGCAGCTGCTTGCCCGGGTGCGCCCACATGTACGCCAGCAGCGCCCGCGTGTTGGCCAGCCGCTGCCAGGTGTCACCGGGCATCTTTCCCACCAGCGACCCCTTGCCGTGTACCACCTCGTCGTGGCTGATCGGCAGCACGTAGTTCTCGCTCCACGCGTACAGCGCGGAGAACGTGATCTGCTGGTGGTGCCACTGCCGGTACACCGGCTCCTTGCTGAGGTACAGCAGAGTGTCGTGCATCCAGCCCATGTTCCACTTGAAGCCGAAGCCCAGGCCCCCCTGGTCGGTGGATCGGGTCACGCCGGACCAGGCGGTGGACTCTTCGGCGACCATCAGCACGCCGGGGTGGTGCTTGTAGACTGTCGCGTTCGTCTCCTGGAGGAACGCGATGGCTTCGAGGTTCTCCCGGCCGCCGCGCTCGTTGGGCACCCACTGGCCGTCCTCGCGCGAATAGTCCATGTAGAGCATGGACGCCACCGCGTCGACCCGCAGGCCGTCAGCGTGGAACTCGTCGAACCAGAAGAGCGCGTTGGCGACCAGGAAGTTGCGTACCTCCCGGCGGCCGAAGTCGAAGATGTAGGTACCCCAGTCCGGGTGCTCGCCGCGCCGGGGGTCGGCGTGCTCGTACAGCGGGGTGCCGTCGAACCGCGCCAGTGCCCACTCGTCCCGCGGGAAGTGCGCGGGTACCCAGTCCAGGATGACGCCGATGCCGGCCTGGTGCAGCCGGTCCACCAGGTACCGGAAGCCGTCCGGTTCGCCGAAGCGCGCGGTCGGCGCGTAGTACCCGGTGACCTGGTATCCCCACGAGCCGCCGAACGGATGCTCCATCACGGGCAGGAACTCGACATGCGTGAAGCCCATGGCGGTGACGTATTCGGCGAGCTGGTCGGCAATCTCCACGTAGGACAGTCCGGGGCGCCAGGAGCCGAGGTGCACCTCGTACACGCTCATCGGTTCCCGGTACGGCGCGGAGCGCTCGCGCCGGGCCAGCCACTCCGCGTCCTTCCACTCGTACCGCGACTCGTACACCACGGACGCGGTCAGCGGCGGCGCCTCGGTGTGCGCGGCCACCGGATCCGCCTTTTCCCGCCAGTGCCCGTCCCGCCCGAGGATCCGGTACTTGTACCGCTGCCCGGGGGTGGCGCCGGGTACGAATATCTCCCACACTCCGCTGCTGCCCAGCGAGCGCATCGGCCAGCCCTCATGCGGTCCCCAGCCGGTGAAGTCGCCGACCACCCGCACGCCCCGCGCCGAGGGTGCCCATACCGCGAACCCGACACCGTCCTCGCGCGGCCGGGCACCCAACACCGTCCACAGCCGCTCGTGCCGGCCCTCGCCGATCAGGTGCAGGTCCAGCTCGCCGAGCGTGGGCGGGTGCCGGTACGGGTCGTCGACGAGCGTGCCGTCCACGTCCAGCCGGTAGTCCAGCACGGCACCGGGTACCACCACCTCGAACACACCGGCGTCGTGTACCCGCGCCATCGGGTACCGCTGCTCGCCGGCGACGACGGCCACCTCCCCCGCGCCCCGGCGCAGGGCGCGGATCGCGGTACCGTCCCCGTCCGGGTGCGCGCCGAGTGTCCCATGTGGATCGTGCTCGTCGCCGTTGATCAGCCGTTCCATAGCCCACTCTCAATACCCGATACCCGCCGGGCCGCCCGCTGCCTGCCCCGCGCGGATCGAGCCCGGACACGCTACGGTACCCGTCGCAGAATGCGTCCTGGTTACGTTCGGTCCACTCGCGCGCCCGGAAGGGCACCGGCACCCGCCGACCGTCCGGTACACCTCCCGCACCTCGTCGATCAGCCCGCGCAGGTCGCCGGAGCCGTCCGCGTCGGCGTCGTAGCACGCGCGTACGAGTACCTCGGAGAAGGCCGCCACTGGATCTATCTGCCCAGCCGGTCGTGCGCGGTAAACATGCCCGGGCCGGCCGCACCGGAGGAGCGGGGCGTACGGTGCGGCACGCTCAGGACGTGCGCGGGCTCGGTGTACGGGTCGAGCCGCACCGCGTTGTGCTGCCCCCACTCGAAGCTGCCGCCGGTGAGCTGGTCGGTGACGGTGAACCGCTCGTGCCAGTCGTACCCGAGCGCCGGCATGTCCAGCGTCGTGTTGCCCCACTGCACGTATGTCGCGTCGAACGAGCAGATGACCAGGACGGTGTTCCCGGTGTCCGGGTCGCGCTTGGACCAGCACAGCATGGCCGGGTTGTCCACGTCGTGGAAGTGCAGGTTGCGCAGCCAGTGCAGGGCCGGGTTCTCCCGGCGTACCGCGTTCAGCCGTGCGATGAACGGGGCGAGGGACTCGCCGGCCCGCTCGGCCGCGGCCCAGTCCCGGTGCCGCAGCTGGTACTTCTCGTTGTCCAGGTACTCCTCGGCACCCGGCCGGGCCACGTGCTCGTACAGCTCGTAGCCGGCGTACAGGCCCCACGAGGGGGAGAGCATGCTCGCCAGTACCGCGCGGATCTTGAACATCGGCGGCCCGCCGTGCTGCAGCGTCTCGTGCAGGATGTCCGGGGTGTTGGGCCAGAAGTTGGGCCGCATGTACGGCGCCGCGGCGATGAGTTCCTCGCAGTACTCGCGCATCTCGGCCGCGCTGGTGCGCCAGGTGAAGTAGGTGTACGACTGGGTGAAGCCGGCACGGCCCAGCCCGTGCATCATGGCCGGCTTGGTGAACGCCTCGGCCAGGAAGATGGCGTCCGGGTGGTCGGCCTTGACCCGCCAGATGAGCCAGTGCCAGAAGTCCACCGGCTTGGTGTGCGGGTTGTCCACCCGGAAGATCTTGACGCCCTGCCCGATCCAGTGCAGCACCACCCGCAGGATCTCGGCCCGGATGCCGTCCGGGTCGTTGTCGAAGTTCAGCGGGTAGATGTCGTGGTACTTCTTCGGCGGGTTCTCCGCGTACGCGACGGTGCCGTCGGGCCGGGTGGTGAACCACTCCGGGTGCTCGGTGACCCAGGGGTGGTCCGGGGCGCACTGCAGCGCCAGGTCCATCGCCACCTCGAGACCGGCCTCCCGGGCCGCCTCGACGAAGTCCTGGAAGTCCTGCGCGGTACCCAGATCGGGGTGGATCGCGTCGTGCCCGCCCTCCTGCGCGCCGATCGCCCACGGCGAGCCCACGTCGCCGGGCGCGGCCACCAGCGCGTTGTTGCGGCCCTTGCGGTTGACCCGGCCGATCGGGTGGATCGGCGGCAGGTACAGCACGTCGAAGCCCATCTCGGCGACGCCGGGCAGGCGCTTGGCCGCGGTGGCGAAGGTGCCGTGGCGCAGCTTCCCGTCCTCCCACACGGACCCCTCGGACCTCGGGAAGAACTCGTACCACGCGGAGAACAGGGCGCGCTGCCGGTCCACCCAGAGCGCGTACGACTCGGTGCTGCTGACGTGCTCGCGCACCGGGTACCGCCAGAGCACGTCGGCCAGGTCGAAGGCGGAGGAGACGCGGGCGAACAGCGGGCGGGCCGAGTCGCGCAGGGCCGCGGCGGCCGAGCGTACCCACGCCCGGTAGTCCTTGGGCACCGTGGCCGCGGCCTTGTCCAGCACCGCCGCGCCCTCGGCCAGGTCGTTGGCCAGGTCGGCGGCCTCCTGGCCGGCGGCGATCTTCTTCTCCACGGCGTCGCGCCAGGTCAGGTACGGGTCGGCGAACGCCTCCACCCGGAAGGTCCAGGAGCCCATGGCGTCGGGCTGGATGGTGGCGTGCCAGCGGTCGGTGCCCTCCTCGCCGGCCACCATCCTGGTGAACGCCTGCGGCTTCCCGTCCGGTCCCTGCCATACCACGTTGCAGCCGAGCGCGGCGTGACCCTCCCGATAGGACAGTGCCGACACTGGCACCGACTCACCCACGACAGCCTTGGCGGGGTAGCGCCCGCACGCGACAACCGGGGAGACGTCCTCAATCGGAAACCTCATGCCCGTCCTCGCTTCGCTGCGGGCGGGCATGAGGCACGAGACCGCTCTGCTGGCTGATTCGCTCGCTTACGCTCGCTCATGGCCCCAACCTACCGACTCGTAGACCGCGATGGTCTGTCGAGCGATAGCTTCCCAGGAGAACGACTCGACCGCACGCCGCCGGCCGGCCGCGCCCATGGCCGCCGCCCGGTCCGGATCGGTCACGAGTCCGGTGATGGCCTGAGCCAGGTCAGCCACGAAGCGCTCCGGATCCTGCGGCGTACCCGTGCCGTCGGTGGCCTGGTCGATCGGCACCAGCCGGCCGGTGACACCGTCGGCCACCACCTCCGGGATGCCGCCGGTCGCGGTGGCCACCACCGCCGTGGCGCAGGCCATCGCCTCCAGGTTCACGATGCCCATCGGCTCGTACACCGAGGGGCAGACGAAGACCGTGGCGTGCGTGAGTACCTGCACCACCTCCTTCTTCGGCAGCATCGCCGGTATCCACACCACCCTCTCCCGCACCGCGCGCAACTCGGCCACCAGGCCCTCCACCTCGGCCGCGATCTCGGCCGTGTCCGGGGCACCGGCCAGCAGCACGAGCTGTACCGGCGGGGGCAGGTGCCGGGCCGCGCGCAGCAGGTACGGCAGCCCCTTCTGCCGGGTGATCCGGCCCACGTACACCACGGTCGGCGCGGCCGGGTCGATGCCGTGCCGGGTCAGCACCCCGGTACCCGGGTCGGGGGTGTACTCCTCGGTGTCGATGCCGTTGTGCACCACGTGTACCCGGGCCGGGTCCACCGCCGGGTACGCGGCGAGCACGTCCCGGCGCATGCCGGCGGAGACCGCGATGACCGCGTCCGCCGCCTCGACGGCGACCCGCTCGCACCAGGAGGACAGCGCGTACCCGCCGCCCAGCTGCTCCGCCTTCCACGGGCGCAGCGGCTCCAGGCTGTGCGTGGTCACCACGTGCGGTACCCCGTGCAGCAGCTTCGCCACGTGCCCGGCCAGGTTGGCGTACCAGGTGTGGCTGTGCACCAGCCCGGTACCCGCGCACCCCGCCGCCATGGCCAGGTCCACGCCCATGGTGCGCAGCGCGGCATTGGTACCGGCCAGCTCGGCCGGCTCGGGGTACGCGGTGACACCCGGCTCGGTGCGCGGGGCGCCGAAGCAGTGCACCCGCACGTCGGCGAGCGGGCTCTCAAGCGCCACCGGAGGCCGGCGCCGCAAGCGTTGCCGGCGCAGCGACCGGGCGAGGTACTCCAGGTGTACCCCCGCGCCGCCGTAGACCTCCGGCGGGTACTCGCGGGTCAACAGGTCTACGCGACGAGATCCAACCACAGCCGCACCTTAACCGTTGGGGGATCGGTGCGTTAGCGTCTGGGGTATGGCTCCCAAGGTGCTTGCCATCGTCTTGGCCGGGGGTGAGGGCAAGCGGCTCATGCCGCTCACCGCCGACCGCGCGAAGCCAGCCGTCCCCTTCGGGGGGATCTACCGCATCATCGACTTCGTGCTGTCCAACCTGGCGAACGGCGGTTTCCTGAAGATCGTCGTGTTGACCCAGTACAAGTCGCACTCGTTGGACCGGCATGTCACCAAGACCTGGCGGATGTCCAACCTCCTGGGCAACTACGTCACCCCCGTACCCGCGCAGCAGCGGCTCGGCCCGTACTGGTTCGCCGGTTCGGCCGACGCCATCCACCAGAGCCTGAACCTCATCAACGACGAGAACCCGGACTACGTGATCGTTTTCGGGGCCGACCACATCTACCGGATGGATCCCCGGCAGATGATGGAGCAGCACATCGAGTCGGGCGCGGGCGTCACGGTGGCCGGAATCCGGCAACCGCTGTCCCAGGCCGACCAGTTCGGCGTCATCGAGGTGGGCACGGAGTCCCACCGGATCCAGGCGTTCCGGGAGAAGCCGGTCGACGCGCGGGGCCTGCCGGACGCCCCGGACGAGGTGTACGCGTCGATGGGCAACTACGTGTTCACCACCGAGGTGCTGTGCGAGGCACTGGCCCTGGACGCCAAGGACGCGGGCAGCAAGCACGACATGGGCGGCAACATCATCCCGATGCTGGTCGACCGGGGCCAGGCGGCGGTGTACGACTTCCGGGACAACCAGGTGCCAGGCAGCACCGACCGGGACCGGGGGTACTGGCGCGACGTGGGCACGATGGACTCGTTCTACGACGCGCACATGGACCTGATCGCCATCCATCCGGTATTTAATTTATACAATTTCGAGTGGCCGATCTACACCGACTACGCGCCCTGGCCGCCGGCCAAGTTCGTGCACGGCTGGCAGGAGCGGGTGGGCCGGGCGGTGGGCTCGATGGTCTCGCCCGGCGTGGTCATCTCCGGCAGCCTGGTGGAGAACTCGGTGGTCTCCCCGAACGTGACCGTGCACTCCTGGGCGCACGTCGAGGGCTCGGTGCTCATGGAGGGGGTGGACATCGGCCGGCACGCGGTGGTACGCAACGCGATCCTGGACAAGAACGTGGTGGTACCCGAGGGGGCGGAGATCGGCGTGGACCTGGAGCGGGACCGGGAGCGGTACACGGTGACCGCGAACGGGATCGTGGTGATCGGGAAGAACCAGCAGGTACAGCCCTAACCGCCGGCCCGGTCCACCGCGGCCAGCACCTCGTCCACCCCGATCGCGTCGACGTCGGGGCCGCGCCAGAGCACCGCGTGCCGCGGGTGCCCGGGTGGCGGCCCCCAGACGCTCGGCGGCGCGGGCCCGAACAGCAGCACCGACGGCGTGCCGTACCCGGTGGCCAGGTGCCCGGCCCCGGTGTCGCCGCTGACCAGCAGGCGGGCGGCGGCCACGGTG
>DATEJJ010000896.1:0-5410 GCA_035278125.1 Rugosimonospora sp. | reverse complement strand
CGCACCTCCGCAGCGCCAGCTGCCGCTGCCCGCGCTGCCGCCCGCCTTCCCGGCGGTGGTACCGCCCGACAGCGCGCTGCTCGCGGTACCGCCCGGCGGGGCCGCCACCCTGGACCTGGACTGGCGCAACTGGTGCCTGCCCCGCGCGCCCGGTACCCCCGTGCCGCCACGCGCGATCCGGCTCACCCTCGCCGGCGGCGGCACCGTCGACGCCGGCTACGACGCGGTACCCCCGTGCACCGCGCCCGCCACCCCCACCACCCTCGGGGTGCGCCCGTTCCAGCCCGCGCCGCTGCCGCCGACGCCACCGTGGACCTCGACCGTGCTCCAGGCCACGATCCAGCCGCTGACCGGTACGAGGCTGGCCGGGCGCCCCGGTGCCACCGTGCGCTTCGCCGTCCAGCTGCACAATCCGGGTACCACCCCGGTCCCGTTCCAGCGCTGCCCGCTCGTCGCCGAACTGCTCGCCCCCGCCGGCCAGCCCGAGGTGTACCGGCTCAACTGCCCGGCCGCCGGTGCGCTGCCGGCGGGGGGCTCGCTCCGGTTCGAGATGCGCGTGCGGGTACCGGCCGGCGCGCCCGCCGGGGACAACGGCCTGTTCTGGCGGCTCGACCCGACCGGCGGCGAGGGCCCCGAGGCGGTGTCCCGGGTCACCGTCACCGCCCGCTGACCGGGTCCTTGCGCCCCACGAGATGGAAGACGCGGCTGAGTTGCCGGTACGGGTCGCGCCGGCTGGCCTCCAGCTCGACCGCCGCCACCCGCGCCGCGTCACCCGGGTCCAGTTCGGCCCCGCTGAACTCGAACCAGTCGACGAACAGCCAGACGCCGTACCAGCGCAGCGGCGCCACGCCCCGGCCGCGGATGAGTTCGCTCAACTCCTCCACGGTGTCGGCCCGACCCCGCACGCCCAGTACCCCGATCCCGGTTCGGGCGTCGAACGACGCCAGCGCGTCCTCCCACCGCCGCTCCATGGCCGGGCGTACCGCCGTCGTCCTGGCGTTGCCCGTCATGATCGAGACGAGGCCGCCGGGGGCGGCGCACCGGCAGAGTTGGTCGACCAGCGGCTCCGGCTGCTCCAGGTAGCCGAGCACGCCGTGGCACAGCACCGCGGCGAAGCGCCGGCCCCGCACCGCCTCCTCGGCGTTCAGGCCGTCGGCCTGGACGAACGCCACCCGCCGCCGGGCCTCGTCGGGCAGCCTCCGGAGCCGCTGCCGCGCCTTGTCCAGCATGGCCGGCGACGAGTCGAGCAGCGTCACCTCGTAGCCCGCCTCGGCCAGCGGGAACGACTGGTGGCCCGCGCCCCCGCCGACGTCGAGCACGGACGCCGGGGGCGGCGGCAGGTGCGCCAGCAGGTGCTGGTGCATCACGTAGGTGCGCACGTACCCCTTCACGGTGGCGTACGCCTCGTCGGCGAACGTGTCCGCCAAGCCGGCCCAGGTGTCCTCGCCCACCGCACCACCCTAACAGTTATTAGTTAGTAACCAGTAACCTGAGGACCGTGGCTACACGGATGAGCGGACCGGAGCGGCGGTCCCAGGTGCTCGGGATCGCCGCGGGCGAGTTCGCGGATCACGGACTGCACGGCGCCTCGATCGAGGCGGTCGCGCGCGCGGCGGGCATCACGCAGGCGTACGTGTTCCGCCTGTTCGGGACCAAGAAGGCACTGTTCCTGGAGCTGGTCGGGGCGGCCTTCGACCGGTTCAGCGACGGCATGGCGCAGGCCGCCGCCGGCGAGCGGGGCGTACCGGCGCTGGCGCTGATGGGGGCGCAGTACTACGAGCTGTTGGCCGACCGCACCGCGCTGCTGCTGCAGTTGCAGGGCTTCGCCGCGTGCGGTGACCGCGAGGTGCGGGAGCTGGTACGGGCGCGGGTCGCCCACATGTGGGAGACGGTCGCCGGTACGGCTCGCCTCGACCCGGTGACGGTGAAGTCGTTCCTCGCCTTCGGCATGCTGCTCAACAACGTGGCCGCGCTCGATGCCGGCGAGCTGGACGAGCCGTGGGCCACCGGGGTCCGTACCCGGATCCACGCGGGCCTGTTCGAGCACATCACCGCCGGTACCAACCGGTGATCGTGCTCCCGCGATTCCTTACCGTACGGCATCCTGTACGTACTAGAACTTGTACGACAGGAGCCCCACGATGGTGACCATGACAGCCTCCGAGGCGAGGGCGAACTTCGCCGCCACCTTGAGCCGCGTGGTGGATGACGCAGAGCCGGTGGTGGTGACCCGGGCCAGTCACGAGCCCGTGGTGATCGTTTCACAGCGGGAGTATGACGCGCTCGTGGAGACCGCGTACCTCCTGCGCAGTCCGGCAAACGCGCGGCGGCTGCTGGCCTCGATCGACCGGTTGGAGGCCGGCCAAGGCCAGATCCACGAATTGGTCGAGGAGAAATGAAGATTGTCTTCGATGAGGATGCCTGGGCGGACTATCTCTGGTGGCAGGCCCAGGACCGGCAGACCCTGCGCCGCATCAACACCCTGATCGCCGACATCGCCCGCAACGGCAACGAAGGCATCGGGCCGTCAGCCGGCCACCCGCAGCACCCGTACCTCCCCCGCCGGTACCGGCCACACCCCGTGGTACGGCGTACCGGTGACCAGTTCCTTGCCCGCGCCGGACAGCTCCACGTCCCGGTCCGAGTGGTTGATCGCCACCAGGTAGCTCCCCGACCCACCCACCCGGCGCAGCACCTCCACCCCGTCGGGTACGTCGTCGCGGGGAATCAGGCCCGTCTCGCGCAGCACCACGTCGAGGTCCACTCCGGACAGTCGAGTGGACAGGTACCACGCGGTGCCGGTGCCGACGCGGTGCCGGGTGACCGCCGGGCCGCCGGCGGCCGGACCGTCCACATAGTGCAGCACCGGCTCGGCGCCCTCCAGTACGAGGCGCTCCGCCCACACATCGGCGGACAGGCCCCCGGGGAGCACAGCCGGAGCCGGGTTGTGGCGGAGGCGGGCACCCCCGGCGCCTGCCGAGTCCAGGCCGACGCGCTGGCCGGCGCGCAGGGGTAGGAACTCCTCCACCTCCACGCCGAGCAGCCCGCGCAGCGCGCCGGGGTGGCCGCCCGGGTGGATCGTGTCGTGCTCGTCCACGATCCCGGAGAAGTAGGACACCACCACGGTCCCGCCGCCCCGGGCGTACCCGGTGAGGTTCGCCGCCCCGGCCGGCGTGGTCAGGTACAGGCTGGGCACCAGCACCAGCGGGTACCCGCTCAGGTCCGCCTCGGGGTGGACGAAGTCGACGGTGCGGTGCGCCCGCCAGGCCCGCTCGTAGAAGGCGCGCAGCCGCTCCAGGTAGCTGAGGTCGACCGAGGGGCGCCACTCCAGCTCCAGCGCCCACCAGGACTGCCAGTCCCAGACGATGGCGAGGTCGGCGGCCACCCGGGTACCCAGTAGTTCGTCCAGAGTGGACAGATCGTGGCCGAGCCGCGTCACCTCCTGCCAGATACGGGTACGCACGCCGCCGTGCGGCAGCATCGCGGAGTGGAACTTCTCCGCGCCGAAGCGGGAGGCGCGCCACTGGAAGAACAGTGCCGACTCGGCGCCGCGCGCGACGTGGGTGAGGCTGTTGCGGCGCATCTCGCCGGGGCGCTTGGCGATGTTGCGGGGCTGCCAGTTGACCGCGCTGGTGGAGTGCTCCATCAGCAGCCAGGGCCGGCCGCCGGCCACCGACCGGGTCAGGTCGGCGGACATGGCCAGCTCGATGTGGTTGTCCGGCTGCTCCGCCTGGAGGTAGTGGTCGTTGGCGACGACGTCCACCTCGCCGGCCCAGCGCCAGTAGTCCATCCACTTGCAGTTGGCGATCATGAAGTTGGTGGTGACCGGTACGCCGGGCGCCCGGGTGTGCAGGATGTCCCGCTCGGCGCGGAAGCAGGCGAGCTGCTCGTCGGAGGAGAAGCGCAGGAAGTCCAGCTGCTGGGCCGGGTTGATGCCGGGCGGGCCGAGCCGGGGTGGCTCGATCTCGGCCCAGTCGCCGTAGCGCTGGCCCCAGAAGGTGGTGCCCCAGGCGTCGTTGAGCGCGGCCACGGTGGCGTACCGGTCGCGCAGCCAGGTGCGGAAGGCGTCCGCGGAGGTGGTGCAGTAGCAGGCGGCGTTGGCCCAGCCGTACTCGTTGTGCACGTGCCAGAGCGCCACCGCGGGGTGGTCGGCGTACCGGGCGGCCAGTTCGCCGGTGATCCGGGCGGCGGCCTGCCGGTACTCGGGGGAGCTGGGACAGAAGGCGTGCCGGGCGCCGCCGCCGAGCACGTGCCCCTCCCGGGTCACCGGGCGCGCCTGCGGGTGGCGGACGAAGAACCAGGCCGGTGGCGCGGCGGTGGGGGTACCCAGGCTGACCTGGACACCGCCCTCGTGCAGCAGGCCGAGCACCCGGTCCAGCCAGCCGAAGTCGTACTCGCCGGGGGCGGGCTCCAGCATGGCCCAGGCGAAGATGCCGACGCTGACCAGGTTGACGCCGGCCTCGCGCATCAGCCGGACGTCCTCCTGCCACACCTCCTCCGGCCACTGCTCCGGGTAGTAGTCGCCGCCGTACCCGATCTTGCCGAGCCGGGACAGGCACCGCTCGGCCGCGCCGGCCGGCCCTAGGTCTTCAGTCATGCTCACCCTTTGATGCCGGAGGTGACGACGCTGCGGATGAAGTACCGCTGGGCGAACATGAAGATCGCCAGGACGGGCAGGATGTACAGTGCCGCGGCGGCCGCCTGCACGGTGTCGATCGGGTTGCCGTGCGGGTCGAGGTACCAGGTCAGCGCGACGGACAGGGTGCTGTGGTTGCTGTCCAGCAGCAGCGAGGGCGAGATGTAGTCGCCCCAGATCCAGGTGAACGAGATGATGAACGAGGTGATCAGCGCCGGGCGGGACAGCGGCAGGAAGACGCGCAGGAAGATCCGACCGTACCCGCAGCCGTCGATGATCGCGGCGTCCTCCAGTTCGGCCGGCAGCGAGGCGAAGAACTGCCGGAACAGGAACACCAGGTACGGCGAGGTGCCCAGCCCCCACAGCACCCACGGCCAGTACGTGTTCACCAGCCCGATGCGGGAGAACAGGATGTACGTCGGGATCACGGTCAGGATCTGCGGCAGCATCATGGTGGACAGCACCACCACGAACAGCGGGCGCTTGCCCGGGCCGCGCAGCCGGGCGAAGCCGAACCCGACCGTGGCGCTGGCGAACGTGACCAGCAGCGCGTACATGCCGGACAGGAACAGCGAGTTGGCCGTGTACGCCGGGAAGTTGATGACGGTCAGGGCCTGGTGGAAGTTTGACCACTGTGGACGGTCGGGGAGGATGTGGTTGGGCAGCGCCACCCACTCCGCCTTCGTCTTCAACGCCGCCAGCACCAGCCAGCCGAACGGCCCGACGAACAGCATGGCGAGCACGATCAGCACGATGTACGTGGCGGCCGGGTTG
>DATEJJ010000895.1:0-3071 GCA_035278125.1 Rugosimonospora sp. | reverse complement strand
TGGGGGTGGGTGAGTTCGACGGGGACGGCCTGCTGGTCGCGCTGGACGGCCTGGCGCTGCGCGGCCCCCGGCTGGACGTGTGGCGCGCACCCACCGACAACGACGAGGGCGGCGCGGCGCCGCTGGCCGCCCGCTGGCGCGAGATCGGCCTGCACCGGATGCAGCACCGGCTCGACCAGGTCGCCGCGCGCGACACCACGCTGGTGGTCCGCACCCGGGTGGCACCGGCCAGCACCGACCTGGGACTGGCCACCACCTACCGGTGGACCGCCGACGGGCGGACGCTGTGGCTCGCGGTGACGGTGCGCCCGGAGCGGCTGTGGCCGTGCCCGCTGCCCCGGCTCGGGCTGCGCCTGTCCCTGCCGGACGGGCTGGACCGGGTGGCCTGGTTCGGGTGCGGTCCGGGCGAGGCGTACCCGGATACCCGGCAGGCGGCCCGGGTGGGCCGCTACGAGTCCACTGTGGACGATTTGCAGGCACCGTACGTGTACCCGCAGGAGAACGGCGTGCGTACCGGCGTGCGCTGGGTCAGCCTCACGGGTCCGGACGGCACCGGGCTGCTCGCCCACGGCGCGCCGCTGCTGGACTTCGCCGCCCGGCGGTGGACCAGCGAGCAGCTGGACGCCGCCCGGCACACGGTGGACCTGGTACCGGCCGGCCGCATCTTCCTCAACCTGGACCACGCGCAGCAGGGCATCGGCAGCGCCTCGTGCGGGCCGGGCGTGCTGCCCGGGTACCGGTTGACGCCCGAGCCGGTCACCTTCACGGTCGGGCTGAGCCGCGCGCCCGACGGCTGAGCGTCAGCGGCGCGCGGGCTTCTTGCGCTCGTCCCGGGACGGCGGCTTGCCACCGCCGCCGTGCTGCTGGCCGACCGGGGCGAGCCGCAGCGCCAGCGCCGGGCAGATGGACACCGCCTTGCGCGCCTCCGCCTCCAGCCACACCGGCACCGGAGTGTCCGGAAAGGACGGATAGCCGTTGCCGTCGAGCCGGATCAGCTCCGGTACCGCCACCGCGCACAGGCCGTGCCCGTCGCAGCGGGCCCAGTCCACCATCAGCCGGCTGCCCGACTCCGCCTCCTCGGCGGGCAGCGGCAGCACGCCCTTGACCGGCCGGCCGCAGCCGTCACGGCGCAGGTGCGCGTCGATGTCCTCGGTGAACGTCTCCAGCGCGGAGAGCACGAACTTCGCGGTACCGTCCGGGTGGCTGCAGGCGCCGCGGCCGCGCACCGTGGCGGTGGCCACCCGGACCGCGTCCATCGCGCTGCTGCCGCCGCTGCCGTCGGCCAGCGAGGCGAACGCGCGGGCCACGTCGGGCAGGCCGAGCCGGCACGGGCCGCACTGCCCGGCGGACTGGCCGGCCAGGTAGTGCACCACGCGGGTGGCCTCACCCAGCGGGCAGGTGCCGTCGCCGAGCGGCAGGATGATGCCGGCGCCGAGGCCGCCGCCGACGGCCTTCATGCCCTCCCAGGAAAGGGAGGCGGTCTCCGCCGCCTCCGCCGATATCCACTTTCCGTGGAATCCCCCTACCAGCACTCCGGCACCGATCGGCGCCCGGCACATCCGGAGCACTTCCTTGAGTGGTACCCCGGCTGGCGCCTCCACCACGCTGGGGTACCCGGCCGAGCCGCCGATGGTGAGCATCACCGTCCCCGGCTCCTCGGCGGTACCCACCGCGGCGTACCCCGCCGGTCCCAGCCGCGCGGCGACCGCGAGCTGCGCGTACGTCTCGGCGTTGGACAGCAGCGTGGGTAGGCCGTCCACGCCGTAGTCGCTGGCCCGGACCTTGCGCCCGGGCGGGATGGGCAGTTCGCCGTTGATGCCGCGCACCAGCGCGCCGCCCTCGCCGGAGATGAACCGGGCCGGCATGGTGACCAGCCGGGTGGGCGCGGGCATGCGCCGCTCGGCCAGCGCCCGGATCATCGACTCGGTGCCGACCTTGCTCTCCTCGACCCCGATCACGATCTCGGCCGCCTGCAGCGCGGCGGCGGCGATGGCCGCGCCGTCCAGGATCAGGTGCGGCGCGCGCAGCAGCATGATCTTGTCTTTCCAGCTGGCCGGCTCACCCTCGGTCGCGTTGACGACGATGATGCGGTCGGCGTCGCGCTGGCGCGCCGAGTCCACCACGGCCCGTACCTTGCGGGCGAAGGGGAAACCGGCGCCACCGCGGCCGCGCAGCTTCATCGCCTCCGCCAGCGCGACCAGTTCACCGAGCGTGAGCGGCCGTAGGTCGCCGTGCACCGCCCGGTGTGCGCGCAGGTCCAAGCGACGGAACCGGCTGAAACCGGCCGTCAGCCTGGGCGGCCCGATGCGCTGGACCGCGGGTACATTGCCGCCGCTCACCGCAGCGCTTCACCACGCATGAAGGCCCAGAAGTCCTCGTCGGTGATGTCGTCGGTGGACTTCCGGGAACGGCCACGGGAGGACTGCTCGGCCGAGCGGCGGCCACGGCCGCCTCCCGTGCCCGAGGTGGGGGCATCCTCGGCCGCGCGCCGGCCACGGCGGGGCTCCGGTGCCTCGTCGCGCTCGCGGTACGGCGCGGGCGGCGCCGAGTACGGCGACTCGTCGTAGGAGGACGGTGGCGCGGAGTACGGCGAGGGCGGCGCCGAGTACGGCGCGGAGGTGTACCCGGCCGGCGGCGCGGAGTACGGCGCCGACGGGTACGGTGCGGGCACCGCGGAGTACGGCGTGGGCGGCACCGGGTACCGGCGCTCGTCCTCGGCGAACTCCTGGTCCGGGTACGGCATGTCGTACAGCGGGTCGTTGTCCAGCAGGTGCGGCTGCGGCCGGGCGGACTCGGTGGAGTGCCGGTTGGTCCGGGACCCGGTCTCCGGCTCCTCTCCTAAGCGGCGCCACGCGTCGCTGATCGCCGGTACGTCCTCGGTCGTCGGGCGGGCGCGGCGGGGCAGCCCGTCGGTGCCGGCCACGGCGTGCCGGGCGGCGCTCGTGCTGCGCGACTCGCGTACCCGGCTCTCCCGGCTGCGCGTCTCGCTCTCCCGGGCCCGCGACTCCATCTCGGCGCGGGTGCCGGACTCCCACTCGCGGCGCGCGATCTCCTCGCGCTCCTCGCGCTCC
>DATEJJ010000894.1:0-5612 GCA_035278125.1 Rugosimonospora sp. | reverse complement strand
CTCCAGGTGCGCGGTCAGCCGGTGCAGCCCGCCGGGCGCCGGCCGGCCCCGCACCACCCAGTGCTCGGGCCCGGGCAGCACCGCGTGCACGGCACCGCCCTCGACCAGTTCGCCCGGCTCGACCACGCCGGCGAGCAGCCGCTGGAGCAGCGCCATCCGGTGCTGCTCGTCCCGGCGGGCGGCGTCGATGTCCACCTCGTGGCGCGCGGATACCAGCACGTCGCTGAGGCGGTCGGTCAGGTCCCAGAGCCGCCGCGTCCCGGCCAGTACCGCGACGGCGTCGGCACCGGCCGCGCCTGCCTCCTCGATGAACGCGTCCCGCAGCACGGCGAGTACCACGCGGTACGCGGCCACCACGTCCTGAACCGGTACGCCCTGCAACGCCCGCCGCCGGCCCGACGCGCGCTCATCCTCCTCAATGGACGGAGGCAGGGTGTCCTGCTGTTCCAGCGTGGCCACCACGCGGGCCACGTTGCGCCGGCAGGACCGCAGCAGGTCGTCGTCGGGCACCCGCCGGTACGAGCGGATGCGGCGCAGCTCGGCGAGCTGGCGCGCGACCAGCTCGTCGGTGCGCGCCCGGATGCGCTCCGCCACCGTGCGGAGCAGGTCGTCGCCGGAGAGCCGCATCTGTTGAATGCTACAAAACCCGGTTCGGAATCCCGTGCTTTCCCCATATCGTTGCCGGCCCGGGCGCTCCTAGCCTCCGGGTATGGACGACACCGTGCCGGCCACGGCCGCGCAGATCCTCTGGCACGCCGCGCGGCGCCACCCCGACCGGCCGTGCGTCACCGACCTCGACGCGCCGGGCGGGCCGGCGACCCTGACCTACGCGGAGCTGGTCACGCGGGTCGCGGTCCAGGCCGGCAGGTTGCGGGCGCGCGGCCTGCGACCGGGCGACCGGGTCGCGCTGCTGCGGCACAACAGCCTGGCGTACGTCCAGAGCTACCTCGCCGCGATCGCGACCGGCCTGGTGGTGGTACCGCTGAACGTGCGGCTGCTGCGCGCGGACTACCGGCACATGCTCACCGACTCCGGCAGCCGGCTGCTGCTGACCGAGGCCGAGTTCCTGGACCGGGTACCCGACGTGGCCGGGCTGGAGGTCGTGGTGGGCGACGAGGAAGCGGCGGCACCACTGCCCGTTCCCGAGCCGGTGGGCGCGGCGGGCGGTGACCCGGCGAGCCTGATGTACACCAGCGGCACCACGGGCGCGCCGAAGGCGGTGGTACTGAGCCACGACGCGTGGCGCAGCGTCGCCGGTACCGCGATCGCCGCGCTGCGCATGGACAGCGGGGAGGTGACCCTGCACGTGGCGCCGCTGACCCACGGCGCAGGCTTCCTGCTCCTGCCCACGCTGCTGCTGGGCGGGCACAACCTGCTGGTGCGCGCGTTCGACGCCGGCCGCACGCTGGACGTGTTCGCCGGGCACGGGGTCACCGGGCTGTTCGCGGTACCGTCGATGATCCGGATGCTGCTCGACGCCCGGCCGCCGGGCTGGACGGTGCCGGCGGCGCTGCGGCGGCTCTACTACGCCGGGTCGCCGATCGACCCGGACACGCTCCGCGAGGCGACCGTCGCGTTCGACGGGCGGCTGGTCCAGTCGTTCGCGCAGATGGAGTCGCCGATGTTCTTCACCCTGCTCGACGAGGCGGACCACCGCCGGATCCTGGCGGACGCGGCGACCCCGCGGGTCCGGTCGGCCGGGCGGGTACTGCCCGGTGTGGCGCTGCGGATCGTGGACGGTAACGGCCGGGACCTGCCCGCGGGCGTACCCGGCGAGATCCTGGCCCGCGCGCCGCAGACGATGAGCGGGTACTGGAACCGGCCGCAGGACACCGCCCGTACCCTGGCCGGCGGCTGGCTGCACACCGGCGACATCGGTCACCTGGACGCGGACGGGTACCTGTACCTGGTCGACCGCAAGAAGGACATGATCGTCACCGGCGGGTCCAACGTGTACGCCCGCGAGGTCGAGGAGGTGCTCAACGCGCTGCCGGCGGTCAAGGAGGCGGCCGTGATCGGGCTGCCCGACCGGCTCTGGGGCGAGGCCGTCACCGCGGTCCTGGTACCGGCCGGGGACGACCGGGACAGCGAGGCGGTCATCCGCGCGTGCCGGGCGCGGCTGGCCGGCTACCGTGTGCCGAAGCGGGTGCTCTGGGTGGACGAACTGCCCCGCAACGCGTACGGCAAGGTGCTCAAGCGGCGGCTCCGCGAGCGGTACGCCCCCGCTTGACCACCGGTGCCTTCACCTCCACCTGAAGGCCCAGCAGGACGTGGTCGGCGAGCGCGTCACCGATCTCCTCGGCCGGCATCGGGCCGCCCGGCGAGTACCACTGCGCGGCGGCGTTCAGCATGCCGATCGTGGCGAGTACCGCGATCCGCTGGCTGCGTACGGTCCGGAACTCCCCGGTCTTCACCCCGTCCCGAACGATCTTCGTGAACGCCGCCTCGTACCGGCGGCGAAGCTCCACGACCTTCTCCCGGTTCTCCGCGTTCAGGTACGTCCACTGCTCGAACGCCACCCGGGTCTGCCCCTGGCTCGCGGCGAGCACCTCCAGGTGCGCCCGGATCGCCGCGCGCAGCCGCTCGGCGGGCGGGTCCGCGGACTTGGCGATCGGCTCGATCCGCTCCAGGTAGTTGCGGATGCCCCGCTCCACGATCCGCAGCAGCAGATCCTCCTTGCTGGAGATGTGCACGTACAGGCTGCCGGGCAGCAGCCCGACCGCGTCGCCGATGTCGCGCATGCCGACGACGGGGTAGCTCCGCTCGCCGAACAGGCGCACCGCCTCCTGCTCGATGACGTCGGCCGAGACCGGCCCCGTGCTGGTACGCGTGCCGCGTTCCCTCTGCCTCGCCACTGAATCGACCTCCTGCGGTGGAGGCTCATCTTACGGGGGTGAGCCGGCCGGGGATTCCCGACCGGCCCACCCGGGCACCGTGTCCGCTACTCGTCGTCGATCAGGATCGCCCGCTCGGGGCACACGCTGGCCCCGTACCGCGCCGTGGCCGCCAGCCCCGGCGGCACGTCGAGCGTCTCGCCGCGGTACCGGTTGTAGCCGTTGTCGTCCAGTTCGTAGAAGTCGCCGGCCAGGACGGCGCACCGGCCGTGCCCGGTACACCCCTGCTGGCCGCCGTCCACGCCGCGCCTGATGTGTACCTTCACCCTGTCACCAGGCGAGCCTGAGCGACCGCATCGAGCGCAGGTACCCGCTGACGTAGGTGGGTGGCTCCACCACGCGGTACTCGGGGATGCGCTTGAGCCACTCCTCGAACGTGGTACGCAGCTCCAGCCGGGCCAGGTTGGAGCCGATGCACCGGTGGATACCGACCCCGAACGCCGAGTGCAGCACGGTTTCCCGGGTGATGTCGATGGTGCTCGCGTGCTCCACCACGCGCGGGTCACGGGACGCGCCGGCGTACACCATCATCACGAAGTCGCCCGCCCTGAGCTGGCGGCCACCGATCTCCACGTCCCTGGTGCAGGTACGCCCGAGCGCCACCACGGGTGCGAACACCCGCGCGAACTCCTCGATCGCCCGCGGCAGGTACGTGTCCGGGTCGTCGAGCAGCAACCGGCGCGCCTGCGGGTTGGCGGCCAGCCAGTTGATGGCGGAGGCCATGACATACGTGGTGGTGGCGATGCCGCCGAAGGTCATGTCCACCAGTACCGACACGCGGTGCTCCCACGGCGCCTGGCTGCCGTCCTCGTACGGCACGCCGGCCGCGATCAGGTCCACCATGTCACCGCGCGGCGGCTGCTCGGCGCGCTGCTTGAGGTAGGCGCCCAGGTACTCGAAGACGAAGCCGAACTTGGCCGCGCGCTCGTCCAGGTCCTCCGCGAAGGTGCCCTGCTCCACGCCGTCCACGAGCTTGTCCAGGTCGTCGACGGGTACGCCGAGCACGTTCTTGAAGAACGCCCAGCCCGGCAGCAGCGCGGCGAACTCGCTGACGAACTCGCACCCACCCTTGTCGATGAACCGGTCGATCAGGGCGTTGGCGTCCTTGCGGATCTGCGTGTCGTAGTCCCTGATGGTGGCCGGCCCCATGAACGGGTTCAGCGCGGTACGCCAGGCGCTGTGCAGCGGCGGGTCGCACTCCTCCGGGTACAGGAAGGGCAGGCCGTCCGGGCGGTTGGGCATGTACCCGCCGGCGGCCGAGAAGGTGCGCCAGTTCTGGCCGACCTCGCGGACCAGCGTGTTCTGCGATACCAGGTAGTAGCCCTTGCCCACCGTGCTGTGCGCGACCGGGCACCGCTCGACCAGGTCGTCGATGATTTCGAAGTGCCTGTCGTTGAAGACCGGGTCGTCGAGGTCGAAGTCGTTGTAGATGTCGCGGCCGTACTTGCGCACCGATTCCTCGATGTCGGCCTGGGTGGGTGGGGTGAAGACCGTCTCCTGCTTCCTGTACGCCATCTCCCGTACCTCCGTTGCCTAGAGCAGCGTGTAGCCGCCGTCGATGAGGTAGTCGGCGCCGGTGATGAACCGGGATTCGTCGCTGGCCAGGAACAGCGCCAGGTTGGCGACCTCGCCCGGGTCCGCGATGCGGCCGACCGGGTTGCGCTCGATGATGGCCTTCATCATGTCGGCGGGCAGGTGCCTGGTGATTCCGGTCTCGATCGTGCCCGGGCTGATCGCGTTGACCCGGATGCCCTGCCCCGCATACTCCGCGGCGGCGGTTTTCGTCAACATGACGACACCGCCCTTGGCGGCGCAGTAACTGGCCATGGTGGGGAACGCCACCGTCGCCGCCATCGACGCTGTGTTGATGATGGAGCCGCCGCCGGTCTTCAACATTTCGGGGATGGCGTACCGGATCCCGAGGAACACGCCGCGCAGGTTGATGGCCTGCACCTGGTCCCAGGCTTCCTCCGGCATCTCGCCGACCGGGTGCAGCGCGCCGTCGATACCGGCGTTGTTGTAGAGCACGTCGAGCCGCCCGAACGCGCGCACCGCCGCCGCGATCATCGCCTGCACGCTCTCGCCCCTCGACACGTCGGTGTCGACCGGCAGCGCGCCCTCGCCCAACTCCTTGGCGATGGTCTCCTGGTTGCCGGATACGTCGGCGAGGACGACCTTCGCGCCCTCCCCGTGGAACCGCCGCGCGGTGGCGGCGCCGATCCCGGACCCCGCACCGGTGACGATCGCGACCTTGCCGTCGAGCCGTCTGGCCATGTGGCACTCCTAACTAACAGACGATTGTTTTTTTGAGAGTCAAAGCGCGAAGCTCCATCCGCTGGCGGATGAACCCCCGCGGGTGGTTGACCGCGAGCACGGCCGTGGTCCGGCCGCCGCTGCGGTAGCAGCCCACGAACGAGCCGGCGCGCGGGTCGCCGTCGACCACGGCGAACTCCGCGCCCGCACGGGCCCGCCCGGTGAACTGCAGGCGCAGGTCGTACTGGTCCGACCAGAAGAAGCCGTCGTCGGACGGGGGCGGCGGGTCGAGGTCGAGCACCGCGTGCGCGGCCCGCCGGGCGCTGTCGCCGGCCGCGGTCCAGTGCCCGACCGGCACCGTCCC
Organism: Rugosimonospora sp.; assembly: GCA_035278125.1. Lineage (GTDB taxonomy): Bacteria > Actinomycetota > Actinomycetes > Mycobacteriales > Micromonosporaceae > DATEJJ01. The sequence continues at coordinate 101 of DATEJJ010000894.1, read as the reverse complement.
GTCGTCGGTGCGGTGGCAGACGACGTCGCCCGCGCCGAACACGTCGGGCCGGCCGGTCCGCCCGTCCACGTCGCAGACCAGGCCGCCGTCCACGTCGAAGA
>DATEJJ010000893.1:0-8291 GCA_035278125.1 Rugosimonospora sp. | reverse complement strand
CGGCCGGGCCGGGTGTGGCCCCACCGGCCGGCGCCGCGGCGGCCACCTTGCCCGGGATGTCCGCGCCGTTGGCCCCCGCGCCCGGCCCGCCGCCCACCACCGACCAGGTCTGGCCGGTCACCTTGATGTCGGTGGTCACGTACGTGGCGTTGAGCGTGGGCCGCCCCGGTACCCCGAAGTACAGGCGCAGCTGGACCAGCCCGTCCCACTGCGGCGGGAACTCGCTGAGGAAGTCCTGGAGCGAGAAGTCGGTCGCGGTGGCGGTGACGGTCGGGTGCACCGGGTCGGCGTACGCGGTGGACGCGGTCATCTTGTCGCCGCTCCACAGTGGAGGGCTGGCCCCGTTCCGCGGCTGGAACGCGTTGAGCGTGGCCTTGCGCCCGGTCCCGTCGTACGGCGCGGGTGCCCGCTTCGAGCTGACCGCCTTCCACACGAACGGCTTGTCGGTCACGCTGCCGCTCTTCACCGCCGCACCGGTCTTGTCGTACAGCGTGATGTACCCGATGGAGCCGCTGTCCGAGTACGGCACGGTACCCGACGCGCCGGCCGGCCAGACGGCGATCACCACGGCCACCGCCACCCCGAGCGCCAGCGCGACCAGCCCGTAGACGCTGCGCCTCTTCGTCGTGGTCATGCGGACACCTGCTCCTTGTCCCGCAGCGCGTCTTCCCGGGCGGCACGCATCGCCGCGTCCAGCCGGGACAGCGTGCGGCGCCGGCGCAGCCGCCAGAACACCACCCCGCCCGCGGCGAGCAGCAGTACCAGGCCCAGCAGCAGCCAGGGCACGGCCCACAGGTACCCGTGCCCGGTGCTGGCGTGGATGGTCTGGCCCACCGGCTGCTGCGGGTCGGCGTACGGCTGGAGGTCGACCGTGACGGTCAGCGGCCCGGCCGGGAACACCCGGCTCAGCGTGGCCGTGAACGTGGCCTGGTTGCCGGGCAGCAGTTCGGGCAGGTCGGCCGGGTCCAGTGTGGCGAGCTTCGCGCCGAACGGTCCGGTGACGGTCAGCGTCTGCCGGCTGCGCAGCCGGATGTTGCCCGGGTTGGTGACGGTGTAGGTGACGCTCACCCGGCCGTTGCCGAACGGGTTGGCCACGCCGTGGTACCGCACCGCGACCGGGCCGACGCCGATGCGCGGCACCAGGTTCCCGGGTACCCGCAGGTACAGCCGCACCGCGACGCGGGAGTCCACATTGACCAGTCGCTGCCCGTCGGTGCCGCGGCCGAGGAGGGAGACGACCACACCCCCCGCGTGGTCGCCCGGGGTGGCGGTCAGCGGCACGTTCACGGTGAACGGCACCGCCACGCTCTGGCCCGCGCCCACGGTCACCGCGCCGCTCCCGAACGCCATCCAGGCGCCCACGTCGCGCGGCTTCTTCTCGGCGCTCAGCAGGTCGAACTGCCCGGTCGTGGTGTTGAACGCGTCGGTGCCGTACACGGCGAAGGTCACCGGCACCTTGCTCAGGTTGGTGACCAGGGCCTTCTCGCTGATCCGCCCGCCCGGCGGCGACTGCAGCGTGAAGTGGGTACGCGCGTCGGGCTTGCCGTCCGGGCCGGCCGGGCGCACGGACCACACCCGTACCCCGTCGTCCTTGGCGGGCGGGCCGGCCGGGGTTGCCGCGCGGGCCGGTGACACGGTGGCGGCGACGGCGGCCAGTGCCAGGCCGGCGGCCACGAGCTGTCGTCTCATCGGGCGATCCGTTTCTGGGGTGGGTCGGGCCGGCTCGCGCCGACCCGACCCGGACTGCTGGAAGGTCGACACCGGTCAGGGACTGACCAGCGTCAGGGTGAGCGTGCTCTGGTACGCGCCGGTCGGCGAGGTGTCCGGGATCCACAGCGTCAGGCCGGCGCTGAGGTTCTCGTCACCGAGTCCACTGCCGGCCGTGGCCTTCGCCAGGTTGGTGGCCGTGGACAGGCCCGTACTCGTCGGAGCCGACAGGTACGGGCTGACCGAGCCGCCCGCGGTGACCGTACCCTCGGCGTTGCTGCCGGTGGACACGAGCGCGGGCGACCAGCCGAGGTACTTCGCCGTGACCGGCTGGGAGCCGGTGGGAACGGTGAAGTCCGCGGTCTGACCGGTAACGGTCCAGCCCGGCTGCGTCGGGCGGGTGTCCGAAACCTTGACACCGCCGAGGTTTCCGGTGAACACCCAGCCGTGCCGGTGACCCGTCGAGTCGGTGGCGAGGGCGGGGTGGCCGGCGGCGGTGCTCGGGTCCACCTGAGTCAGGGCCACCGTGGTGGTGGCGACCGCGAAGCTCAGGCTGCCGGCGTACGGCGCGGTGTTGTCCTGCGCCTGCAGCTGGATGCTGCCGGTGCCGAAGTTGCTGGGAATCACCGTGTAGCTCAGCGCCAGCGACGTGGACGGCGTGAAGCCGGTCGCCGTGGGCGTGAAGGTCGCGGTGATGGTGTGGGTACCCGCGGCGAGGCTCGCCGACATGGTCGCCGTACCCGAGGACGCGGTGTAGGTACCCGCACCCAGGTCGGTCGCCCCGTCGAAGAAGTGCACCCCGCCCGCCGTACCGGTCGGCGCCACCGTGGCGGTCAGGTTGACCGATGCGGTGGTCTGCCCGGCGGCCAGCGTCACCGGGCTGGCCGGGGACGCGCTGACCGTGGTGGTGGTCGGGGTACCCGCCGAGTACGACAGCGCGTTCGACGTGGAGGAGCCGAACGCGGTGGCGTCCGCCGGCGTGAACGCCGCCGTGTAGGTGTGCGAGCTGCCCGCGGCGATGGTCACCGTGGTCGTCGCGACACCCGTGGAGGCGTTGTAGTTGCTCGCCGCGCCCAGGTCCGTGGCACCGTCGAAGAAGTGCACGCTACCCGGGATGGAGCTGGCCCCGGTGGCGGCGACCGTGGCGGTCAGCGTCACCGAGGTGCCACCGGCCACGTTCCCCGCGCCGGGCGAACCGGACAGCGTGGTCGTGGTCACGACGGCCGAGGGGAACACGACCGTCCACGTGCCGGCGGTGGTGTCCACCTGCACGTCCGTGCGGTAGTACGTGGCGCCCTGGCCCTGTCCGGCACCGGACGTGTACAGCCGCAGTTCGTACAGGTTCTGGTACCCCGAGGCCGTCGTCGAGTTCGGGAACTCGCCGATGTAGTCGTTGAACGAGAAGTCCGTCGCCGTACCGGTGGCCACCGGGTTGGTGGTGCCGGAGATGACCGCCGGCGTACCGGCGGCGGTGACGGGATAGTTGGTCGCACCGGTCAGGATGTCGCCGCTCCACAGTCCCGGCAGCACGCCCACCTGCGGCGTGAACGCCTTGAGCTGCGCCTTGGTGTCGCCGCTGCGGCCCGGCCCGGAGGCCACCGCGTAGAGCGCGACCGGGTTGGTGGACAGGCTGCCCGAGTTCACCACCTGACCGCTCGCGTTGTAGAAGGTGATGGACCCGAGCGCCGACGCGTCTGGCTCCCAGCCGGGAGTCACCGCCGCGTAGGCTGCCGCACCTCCCCCCACCAGGATGCCGCCCGCGACGACCAGGGCGGCTGCCCCGGCTAACGCGGACCTGATGCGAATCTTCACCAGAAGACTCCCCTTCCTGTGGTCAGCCCGAGAGCTGACACTGTTGGATGTTTCTCGCTCCGCCCCAGGACAAGCGCACTCAGCTGTGCGCGAGGCCCAGGTCGGAGTAGGAGGGGACCAGACCGGCCGCCTGGATGAGCGGGCCGTTCGCGCCGCGCGCGATCCAGCTCGTCGTACCCGAGAACAGCGTCTGGACCCAGTTCTTCGTGCCACCCACCTGGAAGGGGAACGGGATGCCGCCGACACCGGTGGTGTCGGTCACGTCCCGCTGCCGCACGATGATGTACAGCCCCCGCGTCGTGTTGTACGTGCCGGACGCGGTCAGCAGCGAGACGACGTTCTGCTTGCCGGCGCCGAAGTAGCCACCCTGGTCCATGGCGAACCGGCCGGTGGAGAACGGCGCGATGGCGTTGGCGTCGTTCTGGATGTTGGTCGGGTCGTGCTCCTCCATGGACAGCACGTTCGAGCCGATCGTGATCGCCGTGCCGCCGTTGGCCGCCTGCAGGTCGGCCAGGAAGAAGTTGCGGGTACCCGAGCCGGTCTGCGGCAGGTACGGGTGGATCGTGGCGCTGCCGTTGGCCCCGGTGTACCCGGGCACCTGGCTCCACGTGGTGTGTACGCCGCTGTAGATGTTCACCAGCTCACCGACCGGGATACCGGTCGGCGCGTTGGTGGCCGTCGCCGCGGAGACGGCCAGCTCCAGCCCGTCCGTGGCGAACTGGAAGACGCGCAGGCCGCCCCAGCCGTTGTTGGTCGCGGTGGTCTGCTCGGCGGTGCTGGGCAGCCGCGACGAGCGGACGAAGTTGATGACCTCGGTGGTACCGGTGTCCGCCAGCAGCGCGGTGATACCGGCACCCGAGCCGTTCGGCCGGACGATCGGCTTGCTGTTCGCGCGCAGCACCGACTGCGCGTTCGCGGTGGCACCGCCGGCGGCGTCCCCGGTGGCGTCGAACGAGAACACGCGCCGGGCCGTGCTCGTGGTGTTGAATCCGGAGTCACCGCCGATGTCGCCGTCGGCAAGGAAGTCCATACCGAACTGGACCGTGTCCGATCCGACACCGACCACGTCGGATGCCTGCGGCGCGACATCCGCGTGCGCGGGGCTGACCTGGATCGTGATGAGGGCCAGCGCCCCCACCACGCCCAGACCGGCCTTGCTGATGGTCTTCATCCCTGACCTTTCGCCTGCTGCACCCCGTGTTGGATGCGCGCTGAACGTGTCAGCCCCGGGCCACGCCCGAAGGCCACTTTCATGAACGCCAAATGAAACGTCACCGTGCGCCATTGAGCGGTTGCAGCCGTCCAATTCGGACAGTCCGCACCGTCGGCGACAGCTCGGCCAGCGGTACCCCCTCCAGGAAGCACCGCAGGTTGTAGTCGCACTCCTGCATCCGCAGGTAGGTGCGGGTGGCGACCGCAGCCACCACCCCGTCCAGCTCGATCCGCCAGGCCCAGTGCCCGTTCGACTCCGCGGTCGTGGTCACCGGCTTGAGCTCGTCGTGCCGTTCCCGCAGCCGGGACACCCAGTCCCGGCACGTGTCATAGTTGGGCCAGCCGCGGGCGGACTGTCCTAACCGCCGGTTGTTCGGCGAGACGAGCATCCACATGACGCTTTCCGCGCCTGGCTCGCCGGACCTGTCGACAGCCACCATCGACAGAAAAACAAAGCGTGGTCCCCGCAATCAACACGCCTCCCCCTGGTTGAACGCGGAATATATCCGTTGATTTCGCCGCCCCAGGATCAGAAATACACCGGCGCTCACGCTGCGCTGTTTCGGTGTCCCGTGGCGGCGCGCAAAGCACACGCCGCATGTTCCGCAGGTGAACAGTCATGGATGCGTCCGTTGCCGGGCGCGGTACCATGCGGCCGTGGCAGATCCTCCCAGCCCGCCCCCTGCCCCGGCCCGCCAGCGGTTCGTCGTGTGCGGGGACAACGCGCTCGCCTCCCGGCTGGCCGACGAACTGGCCACGCGGTACGCCGTCGAGGTCACCGCGATCGTCGGGCTCCATCCCGACCGGCAGCTGCCGACCGCGCCCGGCATCGAGATCGTGGCGGCGCCCCGGCTGGACGAGGACGCGTACACCCGCGCCGGGCTCGCCGGTGCGCACGCGGTGGCCCTGGTGGCCCAGGACGACGCCGGGAACCTGGACGCGGCGCTGCTCGCCCAGGAGCTGAACCCGGCGCTGCGGATCGTCGTGCGGATGTTCAACCAGAGCCTGGCCGAAGGCACCCGGGTGCTGCTGCGGGACTGCGCGGTGCTGTCCGAGTCGGCGATCGCCGCGCCCGGGTTCGTCGCCGCCGCGCTGGGCGACCACAGCCAGGCGCCGGTACGGCTGGCGCGCCGCCGGCTGGTGGTGGCCAACCGGGCCGAGGTGCCGCCCGAGAGCGTGCTGCGCGGCCTGGCGGTGCTGGGCGGCCCGGACGACGAGCCCCAGCTGCTGCCCGAGGACGAGCAGCTCGCCGACCTGGTGCTCGCGGAAGCGCCGCCACCGCTGGCGCAGCGCCCGCCGCAGCGCCCGCATCCGCTGCACACGCTGTCCCTGATCCTGGTACGCCGGCTGCGCATCCTGCTCGGCGCCGCGCTCGCGCTGCTGCTGCTGAGCACCCTGCTGCTGCACCAGGTGAACCACCTCGGCTGGTGGGCGTCGTTCTACGTGACCGTGCTGACCGCGATCGGCGGGGCCGGCCCGGACCTGCAGAGCTCCGGCGCCGAGCAGGTGATGCAGACCGTATTGACCGTCTTCGGTGTCGCGCTCATCCCGGTGCTCACCGCGGCGGTGGTGGACGCGGCGGTACGCGCCCGGCTCGCCCGCGCCACCGACGGGCCCACCGAGCCGATGCGCGACCACCTTGTCGTGGTCGGGCTGGGCAACCTGGGCACCCGGGTGCTGACCATGCTGTACGAGGCGGGGTACGACGTGGTCGCCGTGGACCACCGGCCGCAGGCGCGCGGGGTACCGGTGGCGCGCGAGCTGGGGGTACCGGTGGTGGTGGGCGACCCGACGCAGGAGGCGGTACTGCGCGCCGCGTACGCGCACACCTGCCGTACCCTCCTGGTGCTCACCACCGACGACATGCGCAACCTCCAGACGGCGCTGCTCGGCCGCTCCATCGCCGGCCAGGTACCGGTGGTGCTGCGCCTGTTCGACGCGGACTTCGCCACCCGGGTGGAGCGGGCCTTCGGCCTGACCACCTCGCGCAGCGTCTCCTACCTCGCCGCGCCCGCGTTCGCCGCCGCCATGATGGGCCGCGCCGTGCTGGACACCATCCCCGTCCGCCGGCACGTGCTGCTCGCCGCCGAGTTCCCGGTGGGCGCCGGCTCCCGGCTGGACGGGAAACTGGTCAGCGCGGTGGAGGTGCCGCGCGAGGTGCGGCTGCTCGCGGTGCGCACCGGGCGCGGGGACCAGACGCTGTGGTCGCCGCCGATCGGGCGCAAACTGGTGCGTACCGACCGGCTGCTGGTGGTGGCGACCCGCAGCGGGCTGAGCCGGCTGCTCGCCGCGACCGCACCCGGCACCGCGACGGTACCGGTGACCGCGCTGGACGTGGGCCGCCTCCCGCCCACCCACGCGGTGACCCTGCCCGCGCAGCAGCCACCGGAGGGTACGGCGGACATCCCATCGTGAGCCGGCGTTCGCGCCCGTGCTGGGCCGCGCACGGCTGAAACCACCGGCTCACGCCGGGGTGGTCTGCGGGTTGCGGTGGCCCAGCCGCCGCCGCACCCGCGCCGCCACCGCGGTCAGGTACGGGGCGCGCAGGTGGTGGGCGCGCGCGTTGGGCGAGTCGGCGCCGTGCCGGGCCAGCGTGTCGGCGATGCGCTCGCCCATGCTCATCGGCTGCCCGGCCGGCCCGACCGTCTGGTCCGCGTAGGTCAGCGCGTCGGACAGCGGCGACTCCTCCATCGGGAACCCGGACAGTGCCGGGGACAGGCCCAGCACCGCGGCCACGAAGCGCGCCCCCGAGTGGTACGCGACCAGCCCGCAGAGCCGCGCCGGCCAGCCCTCCGCGCGCAGGTACCGGGCGCCGTCCAGCGGATGGAAGCCGGTGTCGAGCAGCGGGTCGGCGTACCCGATGTCGTGCAGCCAGGCGGCGGCCAGCAGCAGGCCGGTGTCGTCGTGCCCCACGGTCACGGCGAGCGACTCGGCCCGGCGCGCCACGCCGGCGGTGTGCTCCCACCGCTCCTGCCGCGCGCCCAGCAGCGCGAACGCCAGGTCGCGAGCCCCCTCGGCGAGGGCGGGTCGGGGCACGGCTCCATTCATCTACCCCAGGCTATGTCAAAACGCCATTCCGTGACGAGAGCCGCGACTTGGACACCCGTTGTTCACCCGCCGGGCGCGGTCCGCCCGGGGAAGCCGTCGTCCGGGAACACCACGCTCCACACCTGCTGCTGCTGGCGGCGCATCAGCCGCAGCACGGACTCCCGGCCGTCGCCGGCCACGCCCACGTAGCGCTCCCACTCCTGCGGACTGAACGCGTCGCGCGCCAGCGCCGCGCGCAGCTCCTCGTGCAGCCACGGGTACCGCCCGGAGGCCACACTGTCGCGCAGATCCCGCAGCGTGCGCCCCTCCAGCCCGAGACAGTAGGTGCGCACCACCTGGACCAGGCGGGTGCTCAGCACCGGCGCCTCGGTGGCCGTGGTGCCCGCATCGCCCATCGTCACTCCCCCGGCTGGCGTTGCCCCGTTCAACCGGCGGACACCGGTTGGCCCACCCAGGCTAACGGCGTCAATACCCGGACGAAACAACCCGCCGGTCACGATCGGAGAAACCCC
>DATEJJ010000892.1:0-2584 GCA_035278125.1 Rugosimonospora sp. | reverse complement strand
GTGGAACGCGCTGGGCACGGTGTGCAGCGCGGGGCGGGGGCGCAGCCGCACCAGCGGGTACTCGCGGGCCACGGTCACCACCCGGCGGGCCAGCTCCTGGATGAACAGCAGCCGGTCGTCCCGGTGCGCGCCGATGCGCAGCAGGTGCCGCAGCCCGTACCTGCGGTACGCCGGGCCGAACCGCTCGTCGTCGTACTGGATGGACGCGACCTCGGGTGGCACCTCGCCCGGCAGCCACAGCAGCGGGATGAGGGACGGCGGGCGCCGGCCGGTGGCCGCCTCGTACGCGGCCAGCCGCCGCTGGAACACCGCCCACTCCTGGCCGCACACCCGGCTGGCCGCGTACGCCGGCGAGCACACCGGCAGGAACACCTGGCACCGGCACAGCGCGTCGGCGACCTCGTCCGGCCAGTACTCGCCGGCGCGCAGGCTCGCCCGGTCCATGAACCCGACCGGCTGGGCCCGCTCCCCCGTCCAGGTGCGGATCTCGTCGGACAGCTCGGCGAAGAACGCGCGCAGCGCGCCGTCGTCGGCACTGCGGGCGTAGCTGAGGAAGAAATAGGGCGGGGCGGCGGGGCGGGTGCCCGTCTCCGCCAAGCCCCGGCTCCGGCTGTGCTCCCCCGCGAGTTCCGCCACGGCGCGCGACTTCATGAGGATCCTTCCCGTCGGCGGGAGCCGTCGGTACCGATGCTGACGCACCGCCCCGGGCGTGGACTAGCAGCCGGAGACGGACTCCGGCGACTCCCTTTCCGGGGGACAGACCGCACATCCGTGGTAAGCCACCCGGAGGATGCCGAGTCAGCTCCAAAATGGACGAAACATGCACGTGTGCGGAGGCACAATCGCACTGCGAACCCAAAGGAGCACAACAATGACCGACGACCCAGGAGATCTGGTCGTTTCTCTACAGGACGTCCACGCGGCCACCGACGCGTCCGCCGGCCACCTGGTACACGGGGTACTGGCGGCCAGCGACATCGCGGTGTTCCCGCTGCCGGACGGGCTGGACGTCGACCCGATGCGGCAGCTGCAGGTGCTGGTCGCGCCGGACGATCCCGGAGACCGGCTGGTCGAGCGGATCCAGCCGATGCACCTGTGGCTGGCGTCGCTGCAGACCGCGGCGGCCGACCGGGTACTGGTGATCCGGCTGGCGCACGAGTCGCGGTACGGGCGCGGCGGCGCCGACGCCACGGCCGCGGCGCTGCGCGAGGCGTTCGAGGAGGCCGGCGAGGTGTGGGCCGGGCTGCACCGGCTCGGGCTGGTACCCGAGCGCCCGATCGGGGCCGGGGCGGACACGGCGCTGGCGGGCGTCGCGGCGGCCGAGGCCCGGCAGTTGGCGGCGCGGCTGACCCTGCGCCTGGAGAAGCAGCCGGCCGACCTGGCCGACTGTCCACTCTCACCACTCTGCCGGTAGCGGGGGGACGGAGGCGGCCGATGAGCCGGGGCGTGACCGGCCGGCGCGGGCTGGCGAGTACGCCGGTCCTCGTGCAGGACCTCGCGCTCGCGGCCGCCTCCGCCGCGGTGGACCTGCTCGCCGAGTGGGACCCGGGCGCCACCTACCGGCGGATCGGGCACGGGCCGATGCACTGGCAGCTGCTGCTGCTGTACGCGCTGCCCGGGTACGCGGTCCTGGTGTGGCGGCGCCGGCACCCGACGGTGGTGTTCGCCGTGGTGTGCGCGCACAGCGTGGCGGCGCAGCTGCTGCTGCCCGTGTACCGGCCGACGCTGAGCGTGCTGCTCGGGCTGTACTCGGTCGCCCGGCACCGCGGCCCGGGGCGCTCGCTGTGGGCCCTGCTGGGTACCGCCGCCACCTCGGCGCTCGGCGTGGCCGACGAGCTGCGGGTCATCCAGCCCGAGCACCGCACCAGCGCGCTGGTGGCCGCCGTGCTCATCTACGCGCTGCTGGACGTCTCGGTGTGGGTGGCCGGCTGGTGGGTACGGCGAAGCCGGCACGAGATCACCGACCTGGCGTACCGGCAGGAGGCGGCGGCCCGCTCCGCGGTGGCGGACGAGCGGGGCCGCATCGCCCGGGAGCTGCACGACATCGTGGCGCACTCGGTGACCGTGATCGTGGTACAGGCGGCCGGCGCGCGCCGGGTACCGGAGCCCAAGCCGCCGCAGGTGGACCGGGCACTCGCCGACATCGAGGCGACCGGGCGGCAGGCCATGGCGGAGCTGCGCCGGCTGCTCGGGCTGCTCGCGGCGGAGGGGGACAGCGAGCTGGAGCCGCTGGCCGGGCTGGCCGACCTGCCGGTGGCGCTGGCCCGCATCGGCGCCACCGGGCTGACCGTGGACCTGCGCCCGCGCGGTACCCCGCAGCGCCTGGACACCAGCGTCGACCTGGCCGCGTACCGGGTGGTGACCGAGGGGCTGACCAACGCGCTCAAGCACGCCGGGCCGGGCACGCGGGCCGTGGTGGAGCTGGACTGGCGGCCGGCGCAGCTGACCGTCTCGGTCACCGACGACGGCCCGGGTACCGGGCGGCACGGCGAGAGCCGGGCGCTGTCCTCCGGGCGCGGGCTGATCGGGCTGCGCGAGCGGGTACGGGCGGTGGGCGGGGCGCTGGACGCCGGGCCGCGCGCCG
>DATEJJ010000891.1:0-3807 GCA_035278125.1 Rugosimonospora sp. | reverse complement strand
ACCGCTTCGACCTGCCCGGCGAGCTGGCCGACCGGGTCCGCGGCTGCGCCCGCGAGCTGGGGGCGACCCCGTACATGGTGTACCTGGCCGCGTTCCAGGTGCTGCTGGCGCGCTTCTCCGGGCGACGGGACGTGACCGTGGGTACCGCGGTGTCCCGGCGGGACCGGCCGGAGCTGTCCCGGATGGCCGGGTACGCGATCACCGGCCTGCCGCTGCGCGCGCACTGGACCGGCGCGGTGTCCTTTGTGGACTTCGTGGCGGGTACCCGGCGCAGCGTGCTGGACGCCTTCGCGCACCGCGAGGTACCCGTCCCCACGCTGGTGGCGGAGCTGGAGCCGGAGCGGGACGCCTCGCGTACCCCCCTGTTCCAGGTGGTCTTCGACATGGTGGCGGACGGCGGCGGGCAGCTCGACCTGCCGGGCCTGGCGGCCAGCCGGCTGCGGGGCGACTCCCGGTTCGCCCGGTTCGACCTCACCCTCCAGGTGACCGAGCGGGACGGTCGCGTCGCCGGCCACCTGGAGTACGCCACCGCACTGTTCGATGTGGACACCGCGCGCCGGATCGCGCGCTGCTTCGTCCGGCTGCTGGACAGCGCCACCCGCACGCCCGAGGCCGACGTGACCGCGCTGGACCTGCTGCCCGCGGACGAGCGGGAGCAGCTGCTGGTGGCGTGGAACGACACCGCCACCGACGTCGAGCTGGAGCCGGTGTACCGCACCATCGAGCGGCAGGCCGCGCGTACCCCCGGTGCGGTCGCCCTCATCCACGGCGAGCAGCGGGTCAGCTACGCGGAGCTGGACGCGCGGGCCAACCGGTACGCGCACCACCTGCGCGTGCACGGCGTCGGCCCCGAGTCGCGGGTCGGGGTGCTGCTGGAGCGCGGCCCGGAACTGGTCGCCTGCCTGCTCGGGATCTGGAAGGCCGGCGGCGCGTACGTCGCGCTGGACCCTGGCTACCCGGCCGCGCGCCTGGGCCTGATGCTCGCCGAGGCGGACGCCGTGCTGGCCGTCGCCTCGCCCCGCTACGCCGGCCTGCTGGCCGAGGTGTACGCCGGACCGACCCGTACGCCGGACGCCGTCGACGGGTACCCGACCGCGCCCGTGCCGCCCGCCGGTGACCTGGACAACCTCGCCTACGTCATCTACACCTCCGGCTCCACCGGGCGCCCCAAGGGCGTGCTGGTACCGCACCGCGGGCTGGCCAACTATCTCCTGTGGACGGTGGACACCTACGCCGCGGCGGGTACCGGCGGCGCGCCGGTGCTCTCCTCCGTCGCCTTCGACCTGGGCATCCCGGACCTGTACACGCCGCTGATGGTGGGGCAGCCGGTGCACCTGCTGCCGCAGGAGTTCGACGTGGCCGACCTGGGCCGGCTGCTGTCCGCGCACGCGCCGTACAGCTTCGTGAAGGTAACTCCGGCGCACGTGGACCTGCTGTCCGAGCAGCTGTCCCCGGCGCAGGTGCGGGACCTGGCCGGGGTCATCATCGCGGCCGGCGACTCGTTCACCTGCCGGCTGGCCAACCGCTGGCGGGACCTGGCGGGGTCGGCGGGTACCCGGATCGCGGCCGAGTACGGCCCCACCGAGATCACCGTCGGCAACTCGTACCACCCGGTCACCGGGCCCGAGCACGCGGAGCTGGTGAGCATCGGCCGGCCGATCCCGAACACCACGATGTACGCGCTGGACGGGCACCTGCGCCCGGTACCGGTGGGTGTCGTCGGCGAGGTCTACATCGGCGGCGTCGGGGTGGCGCGCGGGTACCTGAACCGGCCGGAGCTGACCGCGCAGCGGTTCGTACCCGACCCGTTCGGCGGTGTACCCGGCGCCCGCCTGTACCGCAGCGGCGACCTGGCCCGGGTGCTGCCCGGCGGCGACTTCGAGTTCCTCGGTCGGATCGACCACCAGGTGAAGCTGCGCGGGTACCGGATCGAGCTGGGCGAGATCGAGGCCGTGCTCTGCGCGCGGGCCGGCGTACGCGACGCGGTCGCCGTGGTGCGCGAGGACACGCTCGTGGCCTACGTCGTGCCGGACTCTACTGTGGACGTCGACGAGCTGGCCGGCGCGTGCCGGGACCGGCTGCCCGCGTACATGGTGCCTTCGGCGTTCGTGGTGATCGACGCGGTGCCGCTGACGGCGAACGGGAAGGTGGACCGGCCGCGGCTGCCGGCACCGGACCGGGAGGCGCTGGGCGTGTCCCGGGTCGTGGTGGCCCCGCGGGACGGGGTGGAGCAGCGGCTGGCCGCGGTGTGGTCGCGGGTGCTGGGCGTGGTCGAGGTGTCCGTTGTGGACAGTTTCTTCGACCTGGGCGGTGACTCGATCCGGGCGGTGGCGCTGGTGGGCGCGCTGCGCGAGGCCGGGTTCGACGTGGCGGTGCGGGACGTGTTCGAGGCGCGTTCGATCGCGGGGCTGGCCACGCTGGTCGCGGGCCGGGACCGGGTGTCGGGGGTGCGCGGCGTCGGCGTGTTCGAGCAGATCCCGGACGCGGACCGGGCGCTGGTGCCCGAGGGCGTGGTGGACGCGTACCCGATGTCGATGGTGCAGACCGGCATGCTGGTCGAGATGCTCGCGGACGAGGGCACCAACAGGTACCACAACGTGACCTCCTTCCGCATCCGTGACCAGCGCCCGCTCGCCCCCGACGCGCTGCGCTCGGCCGCCCAGATCCTGGTGCGGCGGCACGAGGTGCTGCGTACCGGCTTCGACCTGACCACCTACTCGGTACCCATGCAGCTGGTGCACGCGGACGCGACCATGCCAGTGGAGGTCGGCGACCTGCGCGGGTACCCGGAGGCCCGGGTACAGGAGGTGCTGCACGAGGTGACCCGGCGCGAGCGCGCCCAGGTCTTCGACGTGGCCCGCCCGCCGCTGCTGCGCGCCATCGCGCACCACGAGAGCGACAAGTCGTGGTGGTTGACGGTGACCGAGTGCCACCCGATCCTCGAAGGCTGGAGCCACCACTCCTGGCTGATGGAGCTGCTCGACACGTACCGGCAGATCCGGGACGGCATCGAGGTGGTCGAGCCCGAGCCGGCGCAGGTACGCTACGCCGACTTCATCGCCGGCGAACGGCGCGCGCTTTCCAGCGCGGCGGACCGCGGGTACTGGCGCGACATCGTCACCGGGTACGCCAAGTTCGAGCTGCCGCCCGGCTGGGGCGACCCGACCGCGGCCCCCGAGCAGTACCTCGTCCCGGTCGCCTTCCACGACCTGGAGCCGAGCCTGCGCGAGCTGGGCCGCGCGGTCGGTGCCTCGATGAAGGCCGTGCTGCTCGCCGCGCACCTCAAGGTGCTCAGCCAGCTCACCGCCGAGCCGGACTTCCACGCCGGCCTGGTCTGCGACGGCCGGCCCGAGGCGATCGGCGCGGAGCGCGTGTACGGCATGTACCTCAACACGCTGCCGTTCGCCGTGGACCGCTCCGCGCGGACCTGGCGGGACCTGGTGCGCCAGGTCTTCGCGCGCGAGGTGGAGCTGTGGCCGCACCGGCACTTCCCGCTGCCCGAGATCCAGCGCGAGGTGGGCGGCCAGCGGCTGGTCGACGTCATGTTCAACTACCAGGACTTCCGGCAGGTCGACCACGAACTGGTGGACTACCTCGCCAGCATCGACGACAGCCCGACCGAGTTCCCGCTGACCGTCTCCACCCGGGTCGGCTACGTGCTGCTCAGCCCGAACACCCGGCACATCAGCCGGGCCAACGGGGCGCGCCTGGCCGCCATGTACCGCGCGGTGCTGGAGGCGATGGCGGCCGACCCGGACGGCGACGCGCGCGCGGTGCGGCTGCCCGACGGGGAGCGGGAGGCGCTGC
>DATEJJ010000890.1:0-39036 GCA_035278125.1 Rugosimonospora sp. | reverse complement strand
ACGCCGCGACCGCGCTGTCCACGGCCGCCGCGCGGCTCCCGCCCGGCTAGCGAGCCGCCGGCTCCACCAGCGGCTGGCTATCGTGCCGCCGGCTCCACCAGCGGCTGGCTATCGTGCCGCCGGCTCGGCCAGCGGCAGCCGGACCTGGAACCGGGTGTCGCCCGGGCCGGACACCAGGGTCAGGTCGCCCCGGTGCCGGTTGACCACGATCCGCCGGGAGATGTCCAGCCCCAGCCCGGTACCCTCGCCCACCGGCTTGGTGGTGAAGAACGGCTCGAACACGCGCTGGCGCAGGTCCTCCGGTACCCCGGGCCCGGTGTCGCCGATCTCCACGACCGCCCGGTCGGTGTCGCGCGAGGTGCGTACCGTCAGCGTGCCCGTGCCGGCCATCGCCTGTACCGCGTTGTCGATCAGGTTCGTCCACACCTGGTTCAGCTCGGCCGGGTACGCCGGTACCTGCGGCAGCGACCGGTCGTACTCCTTCACCACCCGGATCCCGGGGCCGATCTTGCTGGACAGCATCACCAGGGTGCTGTCCAGGCCGTCGTGCACGTCGATCCACTGGTGCGGCGCCCGGTCCAGCTGCGAGTACTGCTTGGTCTTGGCGACCAGCGAGGAGATCCGCGCGCTGGCGTCCTCGATGTCGGTCATCAGCTGCTCGGTCTCCAGCGCGTACGCGATCCAGTGCAGCGACTTGTCCAGGAGCCCGGCGTCCACCTTGCCGGCGATCTCCTCCAGGCAGTCCAGGTCCAGCCCGCCGGCCACGAACACCTGCGCCATGTTCCAGGCGCCCTCCACGCCGTGCCCCTCCAGCCAGTCGCCGACCTCGTCCTCGGCGTCGCTGGCCTGCAGCGCGGTCAGCTTCGGCGCCTTGCTGGCCCGCTCGATCACCGACTCCTGCAGCTGGGTCAGCGCGACCAGCTGGGCCGGGTCGAGCCGGGCGTCGGCGAGCAGGCCGAGCTTGTGCCGCATGCCGGCGATCCGCTCGCGCAGGGTGGCGGCGGCCCGCGCGGTGGCCGCGGCCGGGTTGTTCAGTTCGTGCATCAGCCCGGCGGTCAGCGAGCCCAGCGCGCTGAGCCGCTCCCGCTGCCCGACCAGCGCCTCGCTGTTGGTGATCCCGAAGAACAGGCCCTCCAGCAGGTGGATGGCGATCGGGAACCACTGCCGCATGAAGGTGGCGAAGTCCTCGGCCTGCATGACGAAGAACTCGGTGTCGGTGATGGCCCGGCTGGTGCCGGCGTACCGGCCGGCCATGTCCCCGTCGCGCACGTACGCCCGGGTGGCGCCGGTGTACGAGCCGCGCTGGTCGGTCCGGGTGATCTCCACCTGGTCGCCGCGGACCAGCCGGTACAGGGCGATCGTGCCGGACAGCAGGATCAGGAAGTACTCGGCCGGTTCGCCCTGCACGGTGATGTCGGAGCCCGCCGGCCAGGCGCGCACCTCGCCGCGCTCGGCCAGCCAGCGCAGCTGCTCGTCGCCCAGCGCCTCGAACAGGAACAGGGTACGCAGCTCGTCGGGGGTCAGTCGGTTCGTCATGACGGCACCTCCAGGTACCGGTGGACCAGGGTCACGGCCATCGCGCCCTCGCCGACGGCGGAGGCCACCCGCTTCACCGAGTTGGCCCGCACGTCGCCGGCCGCGAACACGCCGGGCACGCTGGTCTCCAGGTAGAACGGATCGCGCTCCCGATCCCATCCCGGTGGCCGGCGCCCGTCCCGCAGCAGGTCGGGTCCGGTGCAGACGAAGCCGCGGGAGTCGCGGAAGACCGAGCCGTCCAGCCACTCGGTACGCGGCTCCGCGCCGATGAACACGAACAGGTGCCCGGCGGGTACCTCGCGCTCGGCGCCGTCCTTGCTGTCCCGCAGCACCAGCTGCTCCAGGTGCTTGTCGCCCTGGCAGCAGGTCACCTCGGTACCGGTGTGCACGCGGACATTGTCGATGCCGGCGAGCTGCTGGATCAGGTAGTACGACATCGACTGCTCCAGCGAGTCGCCGCGGACCAGGATGTTGACGCTGCGCGCGTACCGGGAGAAGAAGACCGCGGCCTGGCCGGCCGAGTTGGCCCCGCCCACGATGTAGACGTCGGAGTTCTCGCAGGACGGCCCCTCGGTGGAGGCCGAGCCGTAGTAGACGCCGCGCCCGGTCAGCTCGGCCACGCCCGGCGCCGGCAGCGGCCGGTACGACACGCCCGTGGCCAGGATGACGCTGTGCGCGGACAGCTCCTCGCCGTCCCCGAACCTGATCACCCGGGCCGAGCCGCGCGGGGTCAGCGAGACCACGTCGCGGGTGGTCAGCACCTCGGCGCCGAACTTGGTGGCCTGCCGGCGGGCGCGGTCGGTGAGCTGGGCGCCGGAGACGCCGTCCGGGAAGCCCAGGTAGTTCTCGATGCGGGAGCTCTGCCCGGCCTGCCCGCCGGTGGCCCGCCGCTCGACCAGCAGGGTGCGCAGCCCCTCGGACGCGCCGTAGACCGCCGCGCCCAGCCCGGCCGGGCCGCCGCCGACGATGATCAGGTCGTAGAACTCCTGCCCGGGCGTGGTGGACAGGCCCACCAGCGCGGCCACCTCGGCGGTGCTCGGCGCGGCCAGCGCCTGCCCGTCCGGTGGGACCACCAGCGGGATCGCCTCCGGCCCGCGCCCGGCCGCCTCCAGCAGCCGCCGCCCCTCCGGCTCGTCCGCCGAGTACCAGCGGTAGGGGATCAGGTTGCCGGCGAGGAAGTCACGGATCTCGTACGACGGCGCGCTCCACCGGTGCCCGACCACCTTCACCTCGTCGACGTCCCGCTCGCCCACGGACAGCCAGGTGTCCAGCAGCGCGTCGACCACCGGGTACAGCTTCTCCTCCGGCGGGTCCCACGGCTTGAGCAGGTAGTGGTCCACGTCGACCAGGTTGATCGCCTGGATCGCCGCGTCGGTGTCCGCGTAGGCGGTGAGCAGCGCCCGGCGGGCGTGCGGGAACAGGTCCATCGCCTGCTCCAGGAAGTCGACGCCGTTCATCCGCGGCATCCGGTAGTCGGCCAGCATGACCGCCACCCGGCCGCCGCGGAGCTTGATCTCGCGCAGCGCCTCCAGCGCCTCGTCCCCCGAGGTCGCCCGCACGATCTGGTACGTCTCGCCGTACCGGCGGCGCAGGTCCCGGGCGACCGCGCGGGACACGGCCGGATCGTCGTCAACGGTCAGCATGGTGGGCCGGCCCATCGCGTTCCCTTCTCAGCTGTGCGCGTAGGACGGGGCGTCGTCCACCTCGAACACCACCTCGTCGCGGTAGCACCACCACCAGTCCTCACCCGGTTCGTAGGACTGGACGATGGGGTGCCCGGCGCCGTGGAAGTGCGCGGTGGCGTGCTTGCTGGGCGAGCTGTCGCAGCAGCCCACGTGCCCGCAGGTCATGCAGAGTCGCAGGTGGACCCAGCGGCCGCCGGTGGCCAGGCAGTCCTGGCAGCCGTCGGCGCCCGGGGTCACGGACGCGACTTCGTCGAGGTGGGTACAGACAGGCGCGGTCACAGCGGTCCCCTTCCGAACACACGCGGTCCGGGCAACACTTGCACGCCGGGCACGGCTTCGGCCACCCGGGGCGAGCACCCCACCGGCTTCCGGGGTGGGGTACCCCGACCTGTTTATTCCTTGACAGGCATATACTGAGGTGGAGATACTCGGGGCATGGCTGAAGAGTACGGGCTCCTGGACGAGGTCGGCGGTCGCTGGCGGCTGCGCTTCGCCCGCCGGCTGCCGCACCCGCCGGAGAAGGTGTGGCGGGCGCTGACCGAGCCGGAACACCTGAGTGCCTGGTTCCCCACCACGATCGAGGGGGAGCGGGCGGCCGGCGCGCCGCTGCGCTTCACGTTCCCGGACGGGGCGGCCGAGCCGTTCGACGGGCAGATGCTCGCGTACGACCCGCCCTCGCTGCTGGAGTTCCACTGGGGTCCGGACACGCTGCGGTTCGAGCTGGTACCCGACGGGGACGGCTCGCTGCTGACCCTGCTGGACCTGCTGGCGGAGCAGGGCAAGGCGGCCCGCGACGGCGCCGGCTGGCACCTCTGCCTGCGCGCGCTGGAGCGCCACCTGGACGAGGGCGGCGAGCCGCGCGACCTGGGCGCGTGGAAGCCGCTCAACGACGAGTACGTGCAGCGGTTCGGCCCCGAGGCGGCCACCATTGGACCACCCGAGGGGAT
Organism: Rugosimonospora sp.; assembly: GCA_035278125.1. Classification (GTDB taxonomy): domain Bacteria; phylum Actinomycetota; class Actinomycetes; order Mycobacteriales; family Micromonosporaceae; genus DATEJJ01. The sequence goes on along the minus strand of DATEJJ010000890.1, from coordinate 34,868 downwards.
GACGGTCGAGTGAGGCCGGCGGTCAGCCCGCCAGCACCTCGCGCAGCCGGTGCAGCAGCGCCTCGCGGCTGAACGGCTTCTGCATCACCTCGGCACCCTTGCCCACCCGGCCCCGGGAGGCGAGGAACGACTGGTCGTACCCGGACATGAACAGCACCCGTACGGCCGGCCGGATGGCCCGGATCTCCTCGGCCACCTCGGGCCCGGACATCTCCGGCATCACCACGTCGGACAGCAGCACGTCCACCGGACCCTGGTGGGTGGCGGCGATCCGGATCGCGGCCATCCCGTCGGTGGCCACCAGGATCTGGTACCCGCTGTTGGCCAGCATCCGCTGCACGGCGCCGCGCAGGTCGTCCTCGTCCTCGATGAGCAGCAGGGTGTGGCCGCCGCCCAGCGGGGCGTGGCCGCCGGCGGCGACCGCCTCGGCCGCACCGGTGTGCGCCGGCTGCTCGTCGGTGGCGGGCAGCAGCACGGTGACCGTGGTACCCGCGCCCGGCGCCGACTCGATGCCGACCCGGCCGCCGGCCTCGGCCACCACCGCCCGCACGATGGCCAGGCCCATGCCGCTGCCCTCGCCCGGCGGCTTGGTGCTGAAGAACGGCTCGAACGCGCGCCCGAGCACGTCCGGTGGCATGCCGGCGCCCGTGTCCGCGACCTGGACGCGGACCCAACGCCCGGGCAGGTCGGCCGGCTCGGCGTTGTCCGCCCGGATCTCCACCCGGCCGCCGTGCGGCATCGCCTCGCAGGCGTTCGCGACCAGGTTGAGCAGCAGCTGCTGCAGCTGCCCGGGGTCGGCGCTGACCGGCCACACCCCGTCGGCGCAGCCGGTACGCAGCTGGACCGCGTCGGTCAGGCTGGAGCGCAGCAGCGGGGTGGCCTGGCCCAGGAGGTGGCGCGGGTCCAGCGGTACCGGCTGGGCCACCGCGCGCCGGCCGAAGGTGAGCAGCTGCCGGGTCTGCGCCGCGGCCCGGTCCACCGCCCGCTGGATGTGCGTGATGTCGCCCAGCCAGACGTCCGCCTGTGCCGACTCGCCGGAGCGCTCGGACAGCTCCTCTTCGAGCATGGAGGCGTGCGCGGCGATGATCGCCAGCAGGTTGTTGAAGGTGTGCGCGATCCCGCCGGCCAGCCGGCCCAGGCTGTCCGGCGGCAGCCCGGAGAGCATGTCCGGGTCGTCCGCGTCCAGCGACTCCGGTCGGGACAGCTCGACCAGGTCGGGCGCGCCGTCGTCGGTGACCGGGCGGCGGCGTACCGCCACCCTGACGCGGCTGCCGTCCTTGCGTACCCGGACCACCTCATCGGGCCCGCCCGGACCCGGCTCCGACTTGAGCACCGACAGCGGATGGCCCACGATCTCGTCCGCGCGGTACCCGTAGAGCCGCTCGGCGGCCGCGTTCCAGCGCCGTACCGTGCCCTCCGGCCCGGTCACCACGACCGCGTCCGCGCTCAGACCGGTCACCGCGTCGAGCAGGTGATCGGTGTACCCGATCCGTTCGAGCGCGGATTGGTCACGCAGCGCAGTCGAGGTGAGGAGGGCCTCATCACCGTGAGCAGCCATCGGCGCCCCCGTTCGCCCCGCCCGGTTACCCGGGGTTATCATAGAGCGCTGACGGATGCTCAGGTACCGGAACGGAGATCTTCCGGGTGCGCGGCCGGTCCGGCGGGGATCAGAGCGTGATCTTGCCGTCCGCCACCGTGATGTGCTTGGCCGGCAGCGGGTCCGGCGGTGGCCCGGACGCGACCGTACCGTCCAGGTTGAACACGCCGGGGTGGCACGGGCAGAGGATCTTGTCGCCCTTCACCTGGTCCAGCAGGCAGCCGGCGTGCGTGCACACCGTGCTGTACGCCTTGAACGTGCCCGCCGTCGGCTGGGTGACCACGACCTTCTGGGCCGTGAAGATCTTCGCGCCGCCGACCGGGATGTCCGTCGTGCTCGCCAACACGTTCCCGCCGGTGCCGCCGGCCGCCGTGCTGGCCGGTGCGTTGCCGGTCATGCCGCCGGCCATGTTCGCGGTGCCCGTGTCCATCGTGGCCGCGCTCGCCGAGCCGCTGCCGCCGAACGCGCGGATCACCCGCTCGCCGAGCAGCGAGACCGCACCGGCCAGCACCGCGACCAGGGCCATCTGCCGCCGGCGGGTGCCCCGGTTCACGATCGGCTGGGGCGCGTAGTGCATCGCGGTGGCCGCCATCGCCTCGGCGTCGGCGTGTGCCTGCGCGTCGGCCAGTGCCTGCGCGCGCTGCCGGCGCCGGGCCGCGGCCCGCTGCCGGGCGGCGTACGCGCGCTCGTCCTCCTGCTGGTAGCCCCAGTTGCCGCCGTCACCGCCGTCCGGCTCGTCGGCGTAGGAGTCGTACCCGTAGTCCTGCGCGCCGCCGTCCTCGTACGCGGGCTGCCGGTCCCAGCGGTCGTAGTCCTCCTGGCGCCGCACGGATGACCTCCCATTCTGGTACCCGCCGCCGCGTCCGGTCCGGTAGCGGCCTCCGCCGCGTTCCGGTGGTACCGACCATGACCCGGACATTCATCCTCCCGCCTCGCTGTCTTGACCCGCCCGGCCCCGCTCCGCCGGAGGCGGAGGATCCCGCCGACGGGCGCGTCCACGAGCGCGGCCTGTGGTCACGACTGCGCATAGTCTCCTGCTCCGGTAGTGCCGGGCGCAGCATCGCGCCGGTAGCCACCCTTCTTTCGTAAGAACCTCCCACCAGGGCTCAGGTGCTGCCACAAGGCACCGATGTGGATGACGAGGACCAGGCTTGGGGGAGCCATGTACCAGACATTCCGGCCGCTTCTGGACGCACTGAAGCAGCGCGGCGCGGATGAGCAGGCGGTCGAGGAGGCGGCGCAGGAGGCCGAGCGGACCGGCCGCTCGATCCGCGACGTGCTGATCAACGACCATCTGGTGACCGAGACCGAGCTGACCGACGCGTCGGCGGACGCGTACGGCATGAACAGCGTGGACCTGGTCGGGTACCCGATCGACGCGGCGGCCATGGCGCGGATCCCCCTGGCGCTGGCGCTGCGGCACCGGGTGATCGGCCTGGCCATCGACGAGGACGAGATCGTCGTCGGGGTGACCGACCCCGGTGACGTGGTCGCCATCGACGACGTACGCGCCGCGACCGGCATGCTGGTCCGCCCGGTGGTGGTGGCGCGCAGCGAGGCTCGCAAGATCATCGACCGGATGCGGCGGGAGGAGAACGACCTCGGCGACGTCGCGGCCACGCTGAGCCACCAGCAGGCCGAGGCGCCCAGCCTGACCTCGGCGGCGGAGGACGCGCCGATCGTGCGGTACGTCAACTCGCTGCTCGAACAGGCCATCCAGAACCGGGCCTCCGACCTGCACCTGGAGCCGGGCGAGCACGACATGCGGGTGCGGTACCGGATCGACGGCGTGCTGCACGAGGTGGACACCGTGCCCAAGGGGGTACAGGCCGCGGTGATCTCCCGCCTGAAGATCATGTCCAATGTGGACATCACCGAGCGGCGGGTACCGCAGAACGGCCGCATCACCGTCCACCTCGACCAGCACACGGTGGACCTGCGTACCGCCACGCTGCCCACGGTGTGGGGGGAGAAGGTCGTGCTCCGGGTGCTGGACACCGGCAAGATCGACCTCGACCTGCACAAGCTGGGCTTCACCGACGAGAACTACGCGCGCTTCTCCGGATCGTTCTCCAAGCCGCACGGCATGCTGCTGGTGACCGGGCCGACCGGCTCGGGCAAGTCCACCACGCTGTACGCCACGCTGACCGCGATCAGCAAGCCCACAGTCAACATCATCACCGTCGAGGACCCGGTCGAGTACCGGCTCCCCGGCGTCAACCAGGTGCAGGTCAACCACAAGGCCGGGCTCACCTTCGCCGCGGTGCTGCCGGCCATCCTGCGCTCCGACCCCGACATCGTGCTGATCGGCGAGATCCGCGACCGGGTGACCGCGCAGCTGGCGGTGGAGGCGGCGCTCACCGGCCACCTGGTGCTGTCCACCCTGCACACCAACGACGCGCCGAGCGCGGTGACCCGGCTGGTGGAGATGGGCATCGAGCCGTTCCTGGTGGGCTCCTCGGTGGACTGCGTACTGGCGCAGCGGCTGGCCCGCCGGCTCTGCGACTGGTGCAAGGCGGAGTACGAGCCGGACCAGGCGGAGCTGCGCGCGGCCCGCTGGCCGGCGGAGGTACCGCCGCCGCGGGTGCTGTGGCGGCCGGTGGGGTGCCGCTCCTGCGCGGGTACCGGGTACCGGGGGCGGATCGCGCTGCACGAGGTCATGCCGGTCTCGCCGGAGATCGAGAAGCTGGCGGTGGAGCGGGCCTCGGCGCACGAGATCCTGCGCGTGGCACGCGCCGAGGGCATGTCCGACCTGCGGGTGGACGGCCTGATCAAGGCCGCCGTGGGCCAGACCTCGGTGCCCGAGGTCCTCCGCGTCGCCGTCTGAGCCTGCCCGAGGCACTTACCTAGCTTCCTAGGACGCCTTAGTGGATGTGTCGGGTTCTGCTCAAGCCGGGTGGATATCGGCCGAAAGGTCAGGCATTGGCCGTCCGGAATCCCGAGGAGATCACCGGTGGAGGCAGTGCAGGCGCGTCCGCGCACGCTCGTGCTCAGCGAGCGCGCTGATCACCGCGCGTCGCTGGACACGATGCTCGCCGCGCTGGTCGACGCGGGCGGCTCCGACCTGCACCTGACCGTCGGCGCGCCGCCGACGGTGCGGGTACACGGCTCGCTGCGGTACCTGCCCGAGTACGAGGAGCTGATGCCGGCCGATACCGAGATGCTGGTGCGCGCCGTGGTCAGCGACCCGCAGTGGGGCCTGTTCAAGCGCGACCACGAACTGGACTTCGCGTACAGCGTGGAGGGCGTGTCCCGGTTCCGGGTCAACGTATACGCCCAGCGCGGCTCCTACGGCGCGGCGTTCCGGGCCATCCCGCACGCCATCAAGTCGCTGGAGGAACTGGACGTGCCGCCGTCGGTGGCCCGCTTCGCCCAGCTGCCGCGCGGGCTGGTGCTCGTGACCGGGCCGACCGGTTCGGGTAAGACCACCACCCTGGCCGCCCTGATCGACCTGGCCAACCGCACCCGGTCCGCGCACATCGTGACGATCGAGGACCCGATCGAGTTCCTGCACGAGCACAAGCGCTGCCTGATCAACCAGCGCGAGGTGGGCGCCGACACCCGGTCGTTCGCCGCCGCGCTCAAGCACGCGCTGCGCCAGGACCCGGACATCATCCTGGTCGGCGAGCTGCGCGACCTGGAGACGACGGCCACCGCGTTGACCGCCGCCGAGACCGGCCACCTGGTGCTGGCCACGCTGCACACGCAGAGCGCCAGCCAGACCATCGACCGGATCATCGACATCTTCCCGCCGTACCAGCAGCAGCAGGTACGCGCGCAGCTGTCCACCGCGCTGCAGGGCATCGTGACGCAGGCGCTGTGCGCGCGGGCGGACGGTACCGGGCGCACGGTGATCACCGAGATCATGGTCGCCACGCCCGCCATCCGGAACCTGGTACGCGAGGCGAAGAGCCACCAGATGACCTCGTTCCTCCAGGCCGGGGGCGGGGAGGGGATGCTCGCCTTCGACCAGCACCTGATCGAGCGGGTACGGCAGCAGGCGATCACCTACGAGCAGGCGTTGAGCCTGTGCCACTCGGTCGAGGATCTGCGCCGCCTGGCGGGACGGGTGTGAGTACATGACCACGCTGACGTTCGAGTACGAGACCGTCGACCAGGCCGGCAAGCGGGAGAAGGGCCGGATCGACGCGGCCAACGAGACCGCCGCCGCGCAGCAGCTGCGCCAGCGCGGGCTGGTACCGCTGTCCATCACCCGGTCGGGTACCGGGCTGCGCAAGGAACTGTCGATCCCGGGCGTGACCGGCCGGGTGACGCTCAAGGACCTGGCCGTGTTCTCCCGCCAGTTCGCCACGATGACCTCGTCCGGCATGACGCTGCTGCGGGCGCTCGCGATCCTGGAGGAGCAGACGGTCAAGCCGCGCCTGAAGAAGGCGATCGGCGAGGTGCGTACCGACATCGAGGGTGGTGTCTCGCTCTCGGTGGCGATCGGCAAGCACGACCGGATCTTCCCGACCCTGATGATCGCGATGATCCGGGCGGGGGAGACCGGCGGCTTCCTGGACGACGCGCTGGAGCGCATCGCGGTCAACTTCGAGAAGGACGCGGCGCTGCGCGCGAAGATCAAGGGCGCGCTCACCTATCCGGTGATCGTGCTGGCGTTCAGCGGTCTCATGATCACCGCGGTGCTGGTGTTCATCGTGCCGGTGTTCGAGAAGATGTTCAAGCAGCTCGGCGGGCAGCTGCCGCTGCCGACGCAGGTCATCGTGAGCGTCAGCCACGCGATGGTCTGGATCGGGCCGATCCTGCTGGTGCTCGGCATCGGCGGCACGTTCGCGTACCGGGAGCTGGTGCGGCGCAAGCCGGCGCTGCGGCTCGCGGTGGACCGGCTCAAGCTGCGGCTGCCGGTGTTCGGTCCGCTGTTCACGAAGATCGCGATCGGCCGGTTCAGCCGGAACCTGGGCACCCTGCTCGGCGTCGGCGTACCGGTGATGCAGGCGCTGGGCGTGGTCGGCGCGACGACCGGCAACGCGGTGGTGTCCGCGGCCATGGCGGACCTGCAGGCGTCGGTACGCGACGGGCAGCCGATGTCGGTACCGCTGCGGCAGCACAAGATCTTCCCGCGGATGGTCACCCAGATGATCGAGGTGGGCGAGGAGAGCGGCGAGATCAGCAAGATGCTGGACAAGGTCGCCGACTTCTACGACCGCGAGGTGGACTCCGCGGCCGAGGCGCTCACCGCGTCGATCGAACCGATCATGGTGCTGTTCATGGGTGTCGTGGTCGGCGGCATGGTCATCTGCCTGTACCTGCCGATGTTCTCGGTGTACCAGCACATCGGTGGCGCTCAATGAGCGATCGCACGAGTTTCTGTGCTCCGCACAGAAGATCTGACCGGCACGCACGCCCGGTCATCCCCGCACTGTCCCCGACGAGTCGCAGGAGGCTCATCATGGAAGGAAAGCTGCGCCATCTACGGGAGAGGCGCGCGGACGGCGACCGCGGCTTCACGCTGATCGAACTTCTCGTTGTTGTCGTGATCATCGGTATCCTGGTCGCGATCGCGGTGCCGCTGTACCTGAACTACCGCAAGGGTGCGGAGAACAGGTCGGCGCAGTCGGACATGCGTAACGCCATCACCGCCGTCGAGCAGTGCTACACCGAGATCGGCAACGCCTACCCGGCGAGCAAGACCAGCACGGCCGGTCCCACGACGTTGACCCTGACGTGCAGCCCGGGTACCGACCAGACGGTCAACATCTCGTCCGGCAACACGCTCACGTACACCCTGGGCGCCGGTACCCCGGCCAGCTACACGGTCGCGGTGAAGAACAGCGACACGGGCAAGACGTACACGTACACCAGCTCCAACGGTCAGGTCGTCATCTCCTGACGGGTACCGCCGGCAGGGGCAACGGCGCCCCTGCCGGCGCACCGTCCGGCGCGTGAAGTATCGGGGTCTGACATGGCGCCTCTGCTCGTACTCGTGGCCGTCGCCGGCCTCGCGGTCGGCTCGTTCGTGAACGTGGTCGTGTACCGCGTGCCGCGGGACGAGTCGCTGCTGCGGCCGGGGTCGCACTGTCCACAGTGTACGGCGCCGGTGAAGCCGTGGCACAACGTGCCGGTCCTGAGCTGGCTGCTGCTGCGCGGCCGGTGCGCCCACTGTGGACAGTCCATCAGCCGCCGGTACCCGCTGGTGGAGGCGGGCACCGCGCTGCTGTTCGTGGCGGTGTCCGCCCGGCTGGGCCCGCGCGCCGAGTTGCCGGCGTACCTGTACCTGGCGGCGGTGGCGGTGGCGCTGACCCTCATCGACATCGACGTACGCCGGCTGCCCAACGCGATCGTGCTGCCCTCGTACGCGATCGCGGCGGTGCTGCTGGTACCCGCGACCCTGGTGCACCGCGACTGGACCGACCTGGTCCGCGGGCTGATCGCGATGGCCGCGCTGTGGTCCTTCTACTTCGCGCTGGCCTGGCTGTACCCGGGCGGCATGGGCTTCGGTGACGTGAAGCTGGCCGGCCTGCTCGGCCTGTACCTGGGCTGGCTGAGCTGGGGTGCGGTGCTGGTGGGCACGTTCACCGGCTTCCTGCTCGGCGGCACGGTGGGCGCGGTGCTGCTGGCCACCCGGCGGGCCACCCGCAAGACGGCCCTGCCGTTCGGCCCGTACATGCTCGTCGGCGCGCTGTTCGCGGTGTTCCTCGCCGGTCCCGTCGCCGACTGGTACGGCCACCTGTTGAACCCGACCCTCTGACCCGATCCTCTGACCCGATCCGAGAAGCGAGGAGCTCACCATGGCAGGCGCCAACCCGATCGGCGTGGATATCGGCTCGGTGTCCATCCGCGCGGTGGAGACCAGCCGGTCCAAGGACGGCCCGACGGTGAGCAACTTCGGCCAGATACCGCTGCCGTCCGGCGTGGTGCAGGCCGGGGTCATCCACGACGACAAGGCGGTCAGCCAGGCGCTGCGCCAGCTCTGGACGAACGCGAAGTTCCGCGGCCGGGACGTGGTGCTCGGCGTGACCAACCCGCAGATCGTGGTCCGCGAGATGTCGGTGGCCAAGCTGCCACCGAAGGAGTTGCGCAAGTCGCTGCCGTTCCAGGTGCGCGACATGCTGCCGCTGCCGGTGGAGCGCTCGCTGCTGGACTTCTACGCGCTGGCCGGCCCGGACCAGGAGGACACGGTACGCGGGCTGCTGATCGCGGCGCCGAAGGAGCCGGTACTGGCGGCGGTGCAGGCGGTGGAGCGGGCCGGGCTGAAGGTGGCCCGGGTGGACCTGGCGTCCTTCGCGCTGCTCCGCGCACTGTCCTATCTGGACGGTACGGTGGAGGCCATTGTGGACATCGGCGCGCAGGCGACCAGCGTCATCATCCACGCGGACGGCGAGCCGCTGATCGTGCGTACCGTCCCGCGCGGCGGGGCGGAGATCACCGAGATGATCGCCACCCGGCTGGGTGCCACCTTCGACGAGGCGGAGGCGCTCAAGTGCCGGGTCGGGCTGAACGCGGACGAGGGCCCGGAGACGGCCGACGTGGTCCGCGAGGCGGTACGCCCGCTGATCGGTGAGATCCGCAACTCACTCGCCTACCTGACCGCGGGGGACCGCAACACGCGGGTGGGGCGGGTCGCCCTGTCCGGCGGTGGCGCGCTGCTGCCCGGCCTGGTCGACGCGGTCGGTACGCAGCTCGGCGTGTCCGCGGTGCTGCCCGATCCGACGATGCGGCTGCGCGAGCCGCGCCGGGGCCGCCAGCACATCCTGGACCGTTTCCGTTCCTCGGTCGCCGTGTCCATCGGCCTGACGTTGGGAGCCGCCTGATGACCGCAACCCTGATGCCGCCACCGCCGGCCGCGTCCGCGCTGCGGGTGCTGCCGATCGCGGCGGACCTGCTCCCCGCCGAGGTGGTCGACTCGCGGCAGGAGCGCCGCACCCGGCGTACCGTGCTGGCCGCGCTCGCCGGTGCCGTGGTGCTGCTGGTGGCGTGGTTCGGGCTGGCCATGTACCAGACCTCGCAGGCGCGCTCGGGCCTGGCCGCCGCGCAGGACGAGCAGCAGCGGATGACCAGCCAGCAGAAGTCCTTCCGCGACCTGGTCGCCACGCAGTCGCAGACCAAGGCGATCTCGGCCGAGCTGTCCTCGCTGCTGGCCAACGACCTGCAGTGGTCGCGGCTGCTCGCCTCGCTGCGCAGCGCGGCGCCCGCCGGCGTCACCGTCGGCGGGGTGTCCGGCGCGCTGAACAACGCGAACAGCAACACGGGCAAGGCGACCCTGCCGGGTACCCCGGGCGACAAGGCGGTGGGCTCCCTCACCGTGACCGGTACCGCGCCCAGCCGGGCCGCGGTCGCGGCGTACGTGGACGCGCTGTCGCGGGTGACCGGGCTGGCCAACCCGCTGGTGACCAACGCCAGCATCGACAGCGGCAAGGTGACCTTCAGCCTGCGGCTGGACATCACCCGGGCCGCGCTCGGCGGCCGGTTCACCAGCCCCAGCCCGTCGGCGGGGAAGTGATGGGCGCCCGGCAGAGCGACCGCGTCTGGCTGGCCGGCGGCGGTGCGGTCGCGGTGCTGCTGCTCGTGTTCACCTGGTTCTTCCTGGTGAGCCCGCAGCACGACCAGGCCGGCACGCTGCACGCGCAGACCGCCGCGGTGCAGGACAAGGTGACCGAGCTGCGCCGGCGGCTGACCCAGCTGCGGCAGCAGAACGCGAAGCTGTCCGTCTACAAGCAACAGTTGACGACGCTGCAGGCGGCGCTGCCGTCCCAGCCGGGCCTGTCCGCGTTCCTGCGCCAGGTGCAGAGCGCCGGTGACACGGCCGCGGTGACAGTGACCAATGTGGACGTCGGCCTGCCCACCGCGATCACCGGCGACAACCAGGCGTACGCCCTGCAGGTGGCGGTGAGCGCGGACGGCCTCGAGCCCGCGCTGGAGCTGCTGCTCGACCAGTTGCAGCGGGTACAGCCGCGGGCGGTGCTGGTCAGCAGCGTGGCCACGGCGGCGAGCACGCGGGCCGGCGTGAAGGCGGGGACGATGACGATGACCGCGACGATGCAGGTCTTCGTCGGGCAGCTCGCCGGCGAGTGACGGTCCTCAGTGGACAGATGGGCGCGGGTCCGCGGCGGCGGGGGTGAGGCGGGCTTCTCGCTGATCGAGGTGCTCGCGGCCATCATGGTGCTGGGGATCGTGATGACGTCGCTGACGTCGTTCTTCGTGACCAGCCTGAAGGCGCTCAACCAGCAGAGCAACCGGCAGACCGCGGTACAGGTGGCCGACGGCGGCATGGAGATGGTACGCGCGCTCAAGGCCAGCTCCATCCTCACCGGGCGGGACAAGACCTCCTCCGACACGCAGTGGAACAACCCGGTGACGGGGGTGTCCGGCTACCTCGCGGACATGCTGGAGACCTGGGACGCCACGGCCGCGGCCGGCGCGGGCAGCACCGCCACGGTACCGACCGCGGCGAAGAACCTGACCGTCAACTCGATCCCGTTCGCGCAGAACTTCTACGTGGGCCAGTGCTGGCAGCCCACGGACGGCGGCACCTGCGACACCTCGGCGACCGCGGGCGACGTGGTGTTCCTGCGCGTCGTGGTCGCGGTCACCTGGACGTGCGGCGCGAACACCTGCGCGTACGTGGCCGAGACGCTGGTCAGCGCCAGCACGGACCCGGTGTTCAACTCCAACGACACGGCGCAGCCGCCCAAGGTGCTGACGGCCAACACGCAGAGCAGCGACGCGACCGTACCGGCCAGCGTGCAGTTCACCGCGTCCGGTGGCGCGCCGCCGCTGACCTGGTCCGCGACCGGCCTGCCGGCCGGCCTGACGATCAGCTCCGCCGGCCTCGTCAGCGGCTCGCCGACCACGCCCGGCACCTACTCGGCCACGGTCAGCGTGTCCGACGCCCGGCAACTCGTGGGTACCGCGGGCATCACCTGGACGGTGACCGCGCCGCCATCGCTGACCAACCCGGGCAGCCAGACCTCGACGGTGGGTAACGCGGTCTCGCTGACCATCACGGAGAGCGGCGGCGCCACCCCGCTGTCCTGGGCGGTGGCCTACCCGGCCAGTTGGGGCGCGACCGGCCTGCCGCCGGGACTGTCCATCAACGCGTCCACCGGCGTGATCAGCGGTACCCCCACCACCACCGGCCCGGCGGCCACGGTGACCGTCACCGTGACCGACGCCTCCGGCCAGTCCGTCTCCACCGCGTTCACCTGGGCGGTGGTGCCGGGTGTGACCACGCCCGCGGCGCAGAGCAGCGAGGTGGGCGTGGCCGCGACGGCGGTACAGGTGACCGCGAGCGGGGGCACCACCCCGTACACGTACGCGGCCAGCGGGCTGCCCGCCGGGCTGTCCATCAGCGGCAGCGGCAAGATCACCGGTACCCCGACCGCGGCGGGTACCTCCACGGTGACGGTGACCGTGACCGACGCGACCGGTGCGGCGGCCAAGACCAGCGGCTTCACCTGGACCGTGGTGGCGGTACCCGCGGTCACCTCGCCCACCTCGTCGGCGCGCAGCACCAGCCAGGGCAGCTCGGTCAGCCTGCAGGCCACGGTCAGCGGGGGCGTGTCGCCGTACACGTGGTCGGCGGCCAACCTGCCCACCGGCCTGAGTATCAGCACCGGCGGGCTCATCTCCGGCACCGCGAGCGCGGGTACCCGGTACCTGAGCACGGTGACGGTGACCGACGGGAACGGGGTGAGCGCCTCGGTCACGCTCGCGTGGAGCGTCACCTCCGGTACCCAGCTGCGGGTGTCCTCGCCCACCACGGACCTGACCGACAGCGTGAACACCAGCCCGTCGGTCACCGTCAACTCCAACGCCGGCAACGGGGCGAAGACCTGGACCGCCACCGGCCTGCCGCCGGGCATCTCGATCAACAGCAGCGGCACGGTCAGCGGCACGTTCACCACCCGGGGCAGCTACACGACCAAGCTGACCGTCACGGACGCCAGCAACACCAAGGCGGTCTTCATGTTCGTCTGGACAGTCCAGTGACCCGCCGGCGGCCCGGGCACGACGAAGGGTACAGCCTGGTCGAGGTCCTGGTGGCGATGATGGTGATGGGCATCTTCCTGGCCATGCTCACCACCGGGTTGATCCAGGTGTTCCGGGTGGTCAACCGCAACGACGCGTTCAGTATCGTGCAGGCCCAGGTCAACGTGGCCTTCCTCAAGCTGGACCGGGACATCCGGTACGCGTCCAACGTGAGCACCCCGGGTCAGACCGGCGCGGACTGGTACGTCGAGTACCTGACCACCTACACCGGCACCTCGATCTGCACCGAGCTGCGGCTGCAGGCGTCCACCGGGCAGTTGCAGCGGCGCACCTGGACCCAGGGCGGCACGGTTTCGGGCGGCTGGTCGATCCTCGCCACCGGGCTCACCCCGGCCGCGCCGTTCACCTACCTGGCCGCCGACAGCACCTACAACTACCCGCGGGTGCAGCTCAACCTGGTGGCCTCGGCCGGTACCGGCGCCACCGCGGCGACCAAGCAGTTCAACGTCACGTTCACCGCGATGAACACCACGAGTACCTCGGCCACCGTCTGCACCGAGGGGAGGACCTCGCCGTGAGGATCGACCGGGAGCGGGGGTCGATGCCGCTGGCCATGCTGCTGACGCTGGTGGGCATGATGCTCAGCGCGCTGCTCGTGCCGATGGTGATCACCCAGGTGCGGTCCACCACCGACGACGTGCACCGGGTGCACGCGCTGGCCGCCGCGCAGGCCGGGCTGGACGTGGCGCTGGGCCACATCCGGGCGGCCAACGACGGCTCCGGCAACGGGGTGCTGGGCAGCCTGCCGTGCGGTCCGCTGACCGGCAGCGTCGGCGTCGGCGGCACCGCCCGGTACCAGGTGACGATCACCTACTACAACGCCGACCCGCGCGGGCACAACAGCACCTGGCTGGCCGCGCACGACATCAACTGCTACACCGGCGGCGGGGCGGACAGCACGCCGGCGTACGCGCTGCTCACCTCGCAGGGCACCGACGTGGCCACCGGCACCATCGGTACCGTGCCCGGGCGCACCCTGCAGGGCACGTACACCTTCAAGACCACCAACGCGAACATCTCCGGCGGGCTGATCCACGTCTACAAGACGGCCACCAGTACGGACCTGTGCCTGGACGCCGGCTCCGGTTCGCCGGCCGCCGGTACCAACGTGCAGATGCAGCCCTGCACCGCGGGCAGCATCACGCAGAAGTTCGCCTACGAGCCCAACCTCAACCTGGTGCTGGTCTCCTCGCAGACCACGGCGCAGCCGCTGGGCATGTGCCTGGACGCGGGTACCCCGCAGGCGGCCGGGAAGGTGGTGGCGTTCCAGCCGTGCGCCAGCACCACCCTGCCGCAGCAGCAGTGGAGCCAGAACGACGGCGCCAACTTCCAGGGCACCGCGGACGGGCACACGCTGGACGGGTTCTGCTTCAACGTGCAGAGCCCGAACGTGGCGGGCAGCTTCGTGATCCTGGGCGCGCTCAGCGCGGGCAAGTGCGGCGGCAACTACGACAACCAGCAGACGTTCATGCCGGAGGCGTCGGCGGGCGCGGGTGCCGCGGGCGCGTCCACCGGGCAACTGGTCAACTTCAACGAGTTCGGCCGCTGCCTGGACGTGACCAACCAGGATGTGACCTACGCGTACATGATCGCCTGGCCGTGCAAGCAGGCGCCGGACCCGACGTACGTGTTGTGGAACCAGAAGTGGGCGCTGCCCAGCATCGCCACCGGTGCCTCCAGCGCCACCGGGAAGATCACCACCACCAAGTCGCCCACCGCGTACTGCCTGCGCAGTCCACTGTCGACGGTCGCGGGCACCTACGTGGACGTGACCCCGTGCCCGTCCGGCACGCTGCCGGCGAACCTGACCTGGACGGTGTCCGGTGACACCGGCTCGTACACCACCAGCTACCGGATCATGGACAGCTCCGGGTACTGCCTGGCCCCCACGGATCCGAACGCGTCCCCGCCCGACCTGTTCCCATCCGGCCTGCTGATCAGCAAGATAGTGGTGGTGGCGTGCGACGGGAACACGCTGGAGAAGTGGAACGCGCCGCCCGGCATCGTGCCGGCACCGCCGCTGAAGGACATCGGCGAGCAGTAGGGAGCAGGACCACGAGTACCGCGGAGCAGTTGACCGGGGCCGACGCCTACCACGGCGAGGGGCCTGTCTGGTACGCCCCCTGGGGTGGTCTGCGCTGGGTGGACATGCTGGCCGGCGACGTGCTGTCGCTGGACGCGGCCACCGGCGAGGTGGGCCGCCAGCACGTGGGGGAGGTGGCCGCGGCGCTGCGGCCGCGCCGCGCCGGTGGCATGGTGATGGGCGTGACCCGGGGCTTCGCGCTGGTCGAGGCCGACGGTCAGGTGCGGTCGCTGGGCGAATTGTGGACCGATCCGTCGGTACGCATGAACGAGGGCGGCTGCGATCCGGACGGCCGGTTCTGGTGCGGTTCGATGGGGGTACCGGTGCGGACCGGGTCGGGTGCAGTGTACCGGCTGGACCCGGACGGCTCCACCCGCCAGGTGTTCGACGGAGTCACCATCTCCAACGGGCTGGCGTGGAGCCCGGACGGCGGCACCGCCTACTACGTGGACAGCCCGACGCAGCGGATCGACGCGTTCGACTACGACCGCGCGCGCGGGCTGACCGACCGCCGCCCCGTGGTGCGGGTACCGGCGGAGCAGGGCACCCCGGACGGCCTGACCGTGGACGCCGACGGGTACCTGTGGCTGGCCCTGTACGGCGGCAGCGCGGTGCACCGGTACGCGCCGGACGGGCGGCTGGACGGCGTGGTGGAGGTACCGGTGCGCCAGGTCACCGCGTGCACCTTCGGCGGGGCGGGCGGCGACGAGCTGTACATCACCACATCCCGGGAGAACCTGCCCGACCCGGAGCCGGCCGCCGGCGCCGTGTTCGTGGCCCGGCCGGGCGTACGCGGGCTGCCGGTGCTGCCGTTCGCCGGCTGAGTTTCACTGCTCGTACAGCACGAAGGGCCGGTCCAGGAAGGTGATGTCGCGCGCGTACCGCATGCCCAGGCGCGCCATCACCGCCCGGGACCGCGCGTTGCCCGGCTCGGTGAACGCCACCACCGGCTCCCCGCCCAGGTCGTCGCGGGCGAAGTCCAGCGCGGCGCGGCCGATCTCGGTGGCGTACCCGTGCCCCCAGCGCGGGGACGGCAGCGCCCAGCCCACCTCCAGCCGCCGCGCCCCGTCCACCTCGGCGTAGGACAGCCCGCCCCGGCCCACCAGCTCGCCGGTGACCCGGTCGTACGCCATCCACTTGCTGACCCCGTCGCCCTCCCAGCACTGTCCCATATGGACGGTGCGGTCCCGGGCGTACTCGCGGGTGTACCGCCCGTCGTACCACTGCGCCACGCCGTCGTCGTCGTGGATGCGCCACATGTCCCCGGCGTGGCGTGCCCCGATGGGCTCCAGCCGCAGCCGGGGCGTGAGCCGCAGCCGGGCGGCCATGGCCACGATGTCGCGCAGCCGCCGGTCCCCGTCGGTCCGCCCCGCCATCATCAGCTCCAGGTTGTCCCGGCCCACCCAGGCGGAGGCGTCGTGCCGGCCCTCCTCCAGCCGCGGCGCGGCCAGGTCGCCGTCCACCTCGACCAGGTAGTCCAGCTCCCGGCGCGCCACCCCGGCGTAGCTCCACTCCCAGTCGGTGAGCAGCGCCTCGACCCGGCGCAGCCGCCAGCCGGTCTCCTCCTCGATCTCCCGGGCCAGCGCCCGCAGCGGGGTCTCGCCCGGCTCCACGTGGCCGCCCACGATGTCCCAGATCCCGGGGAACAGGCGGCGCCCGGCGGTGCGGTGGTGGGCGTACACCCGGCCGCGGTCGTCCCGGATCAGGGCACCGACGCAGGTGAGCGGGGCCATGCCGGTACCCTACCGGGAGTCGCCGGGACTCATCGCGTCACGGGGCGGGGCTGGGGTCCACTTCGGCGCGGTACCGGTCGCGCAGCCGGGCCACCACGTCCGGGTGGGCGAAGTTGCCGAACGCGTCGGTGAGGTACCGGGCCGGGATCATCGCCCGGATCTGGGTGCGGTAGTCCTGCCGTGGCTGCGGCAGCCGTACCGCCGCGCTGTCCAGGGCTACCGCGACCGGGCCCGCGCTCTTGGTCGCGTAGTCCCACGGCGTACCCGGGGCCGCGATGACGCACAGGTGCTGCGCGTACACCCATTGCACCTGGTTGGCGGTGGCGGCGCCGGCGGGATCGACGCCGAACGGGTCGACCGCGCACAGCACGCGGGGCGGCCCGGCCTGGTCGTGGTCGTGCACGGCGAGGCCCACGTCCGCGATCACCGGGGAAGTTTCAAGGATCGTCTGCACCTGGCGGGCCAGTTCGGTGCGCAGCCCGTCGCTGAGCCCGCCCCCGCCGGCCAGCGGCAGCCGGGTGGCCACGAACGCGCCCACCGGCAGCGCCAGGGCCGCGACCAGGATCGCCGCCGTGGTCCAGTGCCGGCGGCGGGACCGGTGGGGTGCGGCGGCCGGCTGGCCGTCGCGGTGGCGCCCGCCGGTCTGTTCCTGGATCGACACGCGCGCATGCTCGCACGGGGTCGGGTGCGGGGCAACCTACGCGTCGCCGGCCAGCCCGCGGGACAGCACCTGGCGTACCGCCTCGTTGGTGATGGTGAAGTGGCCCTGCGCGATCTGGCCGGCGCGCTCCGCGTCACCCGCGGCGATCGCCTCGCACAGCGCGGTGTGCTCGGCCAGCGCCCGCTGGTACACCGCCGGTAAGCCGTCGTACGGCTCGATCGGGAAGCCCAGGCTGACCCGGGCCAGCAGGTCCCGGGACAGCGCGGTGATCTGCGGGTTGTGCGCGGCACCCAGCACCGCGCGGTGGAACGCGATGTCCGCGGCGTGCTCCTGCTGCGGCGAGCGGGCCCGCGCGAACCCGTCCAGCGCGGCGCGCATCCGGGTCACGTCCCCGTCGTCCCGGCGCTGCGCGGCCACCCGGGCGACCATGCCCTCGACCAGGCAGCGCAGGTCGAACAGCTGCTCCAGCTCGTCCCAGCGGGGCAGCAGGGTCCGGCGTACCGCCTCGGCCGACGCGGCGGTCCAGCTCTCCCGCACGAACGCGCCGCCCTGCCGGCCCCGGCGGATGTCCACGATCCCCACGGCGAGCAGCCGGCCCACCGCCTCGCGCACGGTGGAGCGGCTCACGTCCAGGATCTGCGCCAGCTCCCGCTCGGCGGGCAGCCGCTCGCCGGGCAGGTACTCGCCGATGGCGATCGCCGTGATCAGGCGGTCGGTCACCTCGGCGGCGGCCGTGGGCAGGCGCACCGGTCGCAGCGCGCTCGTTTCGGGGACGTTACTCATACACAACGATCCATAGAAAGGTATTGTGGTCCGACCTTTAAGCCATACATGATACCGAACGTGTCGATCCCAGAACCGAGCCGTACCGGTACCGTCGCCTTCCGCGACTGGCAGACCTGGTACCGGGTCACCGGCGAACTGGACAGCGGCCGTAGCCCGCTCGTCGTGCTGCACGGCGGGCCGGGCGCGGCGCACAACTACACGCTGCGCATCGCGCGCATCGCCGAGCAGGGCCGGCCGGTCATCCACTACGACCAGCTCGGCATCGGCAACTCCACCCACCTGCCCGACGCCGGCCCGGACTTCTGGACCGTGGAGCTGTTCCTGGCCGAGCTGGACAACCTGGTCGGCGCGCTGGGCCTGGCCGACCGGTACCATGTGCTGGGCCAGTCCTGGGGCGGCATGCTCGCCGCCGAGCACGCGGTACGCCGCCCGGCCGGGCTGGCCGCGCTGGTCATCGCGAACTCGCCGGCCTCGATGGAACTCTGGCTGGCCGAGGCGAACCGGCTGCGCGGGCTGCTGCCGGACGAGGTGCAGCAGACCCTGCGCGCGCACGAGGCGGCCGGCACCACGGACCACCCCGACTACCGGGCCGCCACGGAGGTCTTCAACGCCCGGCACGTGTGCCGCGTCGTGCCCAACCCGCCCGAGGTGGCGGCCAGCTTCGCGCTGATCGACGCCGATCCCACCGTGTACCACACGATGAACGGGCCCAACGAGTTCCACGTGGTCGGCACGCTGAAGGACTGGAGCGTCGTCGACCGGCTGGACCGGGTGGCGGTACCCACCCTGCTCGTCTCCGGGCGGCACGACGAGGCCACCCCGGCGACCGTGCGGCCGTACGCGGACCGCATCCCCGGCGCGCGCTGGCACATCTTCGAGGACTCCAGCCACATGCCGCACGTCGAGGAGGAGGACGCGTACCTCCGGCTCGTCGGCGCCTTCCTGACCGAGAACGACTGACCGAGAACGACTGACCGAGAACGACTGACGGAGCGCGACCCATGGGACGAATCTCGACACGCCGCACCGCCCTGGTGGCCAGCACGGCCGCCCTCGCGCTGGCCGCGGCCTGCTCCAGCTCGGGCACCACCCCCGGTACCGGCAACTCGGCCACGGGCGGCGGGGGTACCGGCTTCCAGGCGGCGCACCAGGGCGGCACGCTGACCCTGCTGGCCAAGAGCGCCGCCGGCACCCTCGACCCGCAGATCAACTACACACTCGAGTACTGGCAGCTCTACCAGGCCATGTACGACGGGCTGCTGGCGTTCAAGAAGGTCAACGGCCAGCCCTCGTTCACCGTGGTACCCGACCTGGCGCAGGCCATGCCGCAGGTCAGCAACGGCGGCCGGACGTACGTGTTCACGCTACGGCCGGGGCTGAAGTTCTCCACCGGCGCGCCGGTCACCACCGACGACGTGGTCGCCTCCTTCCGGCGCATCTTCAAGGTGTCCAGCCCCACCTCGGGCACGTTCTACAACGGCATCGTGGGCGCGGACGCCTGCCTGGCCAAGCCGGCCGGCTGCACGCTGGCGGGCGGGGTGGTCGGCGACGCGGCTACCGGTACGGTGACCATCAACCTCACCGCGCCCGACCCGGAGTTCGTGTACAAGCTGGCGGTACCGCACGCGACGATCCTGCCGAAGGACTCGCCCGGCACCGACGCGGGGACCAGGCCGCTGCCCACCACCGGCCCGTACATGGTCGCCTCGTACGACCCGAACCGGGCGCTGAAGCTGGTGCGTAACCCGAACTTCACCCAGTGGTCGGCGGACGCGCAGCCCAAGGGGTACCCGGACGAGATCGACGAGAACTTCGGGCTGTCCGTGGAGGCCGAGGTGACCGCGGTGGAGAACGGCCAGGCCGACTGGGTGTTCGACCCGCCGCCGGCGGACCGGCTCAACGAACTGGGCACCACGTACGCCGGCCAGGTGCACGTCAACCCGCTCACCGCGTTCTGGCACCTGACCCTGAACACCAACCTGGCGCCGTTCTCCAGCGAGGCCGCGCGGCAGGCCGTCAACTGGGCGGTGGACCGCAACGCGGTGGTACGCCTGTACGGCGGGCAGAACCTGGCCCAGCCCGCGTGCACCATCCTGCCGCCCGGCCTCCCCGGGCACGTCGACTTCTGCGACTACACCAAGGGCGGTGGTACCACCTGGTCCGCGCCCGACCTGGACAGGGCCCGGCAGCTCGTGCGGCAGTCCGGTACCGCCGGCCAGGAGGTCGGCGTGGTGGTGACCGACGACGAGGTGAACAAGGCCATCGGCGAGTACGTGCAGAGCCTGCTCGACCAGATCGGGTACCACGCGAAGCTCAAGCCGCTGGCGGCGAACATCCAGTTCACCTACATCCAGAACACCAAGAACAAGGTGCAGCTCGCGGTCACCGGGTGGTACCAGGACTACCCGGCCGCCTCGGACTTCATCAACGTGTTGCTGTCCTGCGCCGCGTTCCACCCCGGCTCCGACTCCAGCATCAACATCTCCGGGTTCTGCGACAGGACCATCGACGCGCAGATCCAGCAGGCGCTGAAGCTGGGCGAGACCGACCGGCAGCAGGCCGACGCGCAGTGGGGCCAGATCGACCGGGCCATCATGGCGAAGTCCCCGCTGGTGCCCCTGTTCAACCCGAAGCTGATCGACTTCCTGTCCAAGCGGGTCGGCGGCTACCAGTTCAGCAAGCAGTTCTACATGCTGGTTGACCAGCTCTGGGTCAGGTGAGCGCGGTCGCCGCGCCGGTGGCGGTGGAGGCGGGTCTGCGGCCCGCCGCCGCCGGCCCGTGGCGTGTCTCCATAGGACAGTTGGGCCGCAACCGCGCGGCGCTGGCCGCCGCCGGGCTGTTCCTGCTGATCGCGCTGGCCTGCGTCGCGGCGCCACTGTACGCGCACCACGTGGCGCACACCGACCCGTTCCGCTCCAACATCTCCGGAACCACCACTGTGGACGGTAAGGCGGTGCCGGTGCTCGCGCAGAGCAGCACCGGCCTGGGGCTGGGCGTCACCCCGATCGGACCCACCTGGGACCCGGCGCACTACTTCCTCGGCGCGGACAACCAGGGTCGCGACGTGCTGGCCCGGCTGCTCTACGGCGGGCGCAACAGCCTGCTGATCGGGGCCAGCTCCGCGCTGCTGTGCTGCCTGCTGGCCACCCTGATCGGCGTGCTGGCCGGGTACGCGGGCGGGCTGGTCGACTCGATCCTGGGCCGGCTGCTCGACGTGGTCTGGGCGGTACCGGTGTACCTGCTGGCCATCTGCCTGTCCGTCATGCTGCTCACCAGCGGCCTGCACCTCGGGCCGCTGGACATCGAGGCGGGCAGCCTCTGGGTACCGGTGGTCATCATCGCCGTGGTGTACGTGCCGTACGTGGCCCGCCCGCTGCGCGGCCAGGTGATCGCGCTGCGCAACCGCGAGTTCATCCAGGCGGCCATCGGGCTGGGCGCCTCCGACCTGCGCATCATGCGCCGCGACGTGCTGCCCAACGTGCTGCCCACGGTCGTCGTGTTCCTGCCGCTGATGACCGCGCTGAACATGCTCACCGAGTCGGCGCTGTCGTTCCTGTCGGTGGGCGTACAGCCGCCGGACGCGAGCTGGGGCACCATCATCAACGACGGGCTGGGCCTGCTGTACACCCGGCCCGCGGTGACCATCGCGCCGGGCCTGGCGATCGCGCTCACCGCCGCGGCGCTCAACATCTTCGGCGACGGCGTACGCGAAGCCCTCGACCCGTCCGCGAGACTGCGCGGAGGCCGTACCCGATGATGCTCTTCGCCCTGCGCCGGCTGGGCTCGGCCGTGCTGGTCATGTTCGCGATCAGCGTGCTGGTGTTCCTGATCTTCTTCGCCACGCCCGGGGTCGACCCGGCGGCCCGCATCGCCGGCCGCAACGCGGACCAGGCCACGCTGGCCCAGGTGCGGCACTCGTTCGGGCTGGACCGGCCGCTGCCGGTGCGGTACGCGCTGATGATGGAGCACCTGTTCATCCGCCGCGACCTGGAGTCGTTCGTGAACCGGGGCGCCCGGGTGATCCCGCAGATCGTGCAGGCGGCGCCGGTCACCCTGTCCCTGGTGCTCGGCGCGGCGGTCATCTGGATGCTGCTCGCGGTGCTGATGGGTACCACCGCCGCCCGGCTGCGCGGCACCGCGGTCGACCCGGTCATCATGCTCATCGGCGTGGTCGGCGTATCCCTGCCGGTGTACTGGCTCGGCGAGGTGGTCAACCTGTTCACCCAGAGCCGGCTCCACAAGGGACTGTTCTCCTGGGTACCGCCGCTGGGCTACGTGGGCATCGCCCAGAACCCGGTGCAGTGGGCGCTGCACCTGCTGTTCCCGTGGCTCACCCTGGCCGTGCTGTACGCCGGCATCTACGCCCGGCTGCTGCGCTCCGAGCTGCTGGCCAACCTGGACGAGGACTACGTGCGTACCGCGCGGGCCAAGGGCATCTCCGAGCGGCGCATCCTGCTGCGGCACGCGCTGCGCTGCTCGCTGATTCCGGTGGTGTCCCTGTTCGGCCTGGACTTCGGCGCCCTGGTCGGCGGCGCGGCGCTGCTCACCGAGGTGGTGTTCGGGCTGCCCGGCGTCGGCAAGCTCACCTTCGACGCCCTGCAGAGCGTGGACCTTCCCATGATCATGGCGACCGTGCTGTACGCCGCGTTCTTCGTGGTGCTCGCCAACGCCGTGGTCGACGTCGTGTACGCCCGGCTGGACCCGCGGGTACGCCATGCCTGAGCCGCTGCTGCAGGTCGAGGACCTGAGCGTGTCGTTCCGTACCCGGCAGGGCGCGGTGGCCGCGGTGGACGGGCTGTCCTTCGCGGTCTCGCCCGGCGAGGTGCTGGGCGTGGTGGGTGAGTCCGGCTCGGGCAAGAGCGTGTCCATGATGAGCCTGCTCAAGCTGGTGCGCGGCCCCAACGTGGCGGTCTGCGGTACGGCCAGGTTCGGCGGGCGGGACCTGCTCGCGCTGGACGACGACGAGCTGCGCGCGGTGCGGGGCCGGGAGATCGCGATGATCTTCCAGGACCCGATGACCGCGCTCACCCCGGTGTACACGGTGGGCTGGCACATCGCCGAGCAGATCCGGGCGCACGAGCCCGTCTCCAGGGCGGCCGCCCGGCAGCGGGCCATCCGGCTGCTGGACGAGGTGGGCATCGCCCAGGCCGCGCGCCGGGTGGACAGCTACCCGCACGAGTTCTCCGGCGGCATGCGCCAGCGCGCGGTCATCGCGATGGCGCTGGCCTGCGACCCGAAGCTGCTGATCGCCGACGAGCCGACCACCGCGCTGGACGTGACCACTCAGGCACAGATCCTGGACCTGATGCGCCAGCTGCGCCAGGCGCACGGCTCGGCCATCATCCTGATCACCCACGACATGGGCGTGGTATCCGAGATCTCCGACCGGGTGCTGGTGATGTACGCCGGCCGCGCGGTCGAGCACGCACCCCGTACCGAACTGCTGCGCCGCCCCCGGCACCCGTACACCTGGGGGCTGCTGGACTCGGTGCCCCGGGTGACCGGGCCGCGGGTACGCCGGCTGGCCACCATCCCCGGTACGGCGTCCACAGTGGACAACCCGCTCGGCTGCGCGTTCGCGCCGCGCTGCCGGTACCGCTTCGCCGCCTGCGACGAACGCCCGCCCCTGCGCGGTCCGGCGGAGCACCTCGACGCCTGCTGGCTGCCCGCCGATGCCCGCTCCGCGCTCCGCGAGCCCACCCCGTGACGGCCCGGGATACCGCGGGGGAGGTGCTGCTGCGGGCGGAGGAGGTGGTCAAGGACTTCCGGTTGAGCCGGCGCGAGGCGCTGCGGGCGGTGGACGGGGTGTCGCTGGAGGTACGGGCGGGGGAGACGGTCGGGCTGGTGGGGGAGTCGGGGTGCGGGAAGTCCACGCTCGGGCGGTGCCTGGTGCGGCTGACTGAGCTGACCGGCGGGCGGGTGGAGTTCGCCGGGCGGGACATCAGCCGCCTGTCCCGCCGGGCACTGCGCCCGGTTCGCCGCGAGATGCAGCTCGTCTTCCAGGACCCGTACGCCTCGCTCAACCCGCGGCGGCGCGCCGGTGACATCGTGGCCGAGCCGTTGCGCATCCACCGGTACGGGGACTCCGCGGCGATCCGCCGGCGTACCGAGGAGCTGTTCGACGTGGTCGGGCTGGCCCGGGCGCACCTGGACCGGTACCCGCGGGAGTTCTCCGGCGGGCAGCGGCAACGCATCGGTATCGCCCGGGCGCTGGCCGCGGGTCCCCGGCTGATCGTGGCGGACGAGCCGGTCTCCGCGCTGGACGTGTCCATCCAGGCGCAGGTGCTGAACCTGTTCGCCGACCTGCGCGACCGGTTCGGCCTGGCGTACCTGTTCATCGCGCACGACTTGGGCGTGGTGCGGCACGTCTCGGACCGGATCGCGGTGATGTACCTGGGCGGGATCGTGGAGGTGGCCGAGGCGGAGTCGCTGTACGCGGCGCCGGCGCACCCGTACAGCGAGGCGCTGCTGTCCGCGGTACCCGAGATCGACGACGGTACCTCGGTGCGCCGGGAGCGGATCGTGCTCAGCGGCGACGTACCCAGCCCGATCGCCAAGCCCGGTGGCTGCGCGTTCCACCCGCGCTGCCCGTACGCCCAGCCGCGCTGCGCCGCCGAGCGCCCGGTACTGCGGACCGTGGCCACCGGCCGGCAGGCGGCATGTCACTTTCCCCTCGGTACGGGTTGACGCGAGGGGATCTCAACTCGTAGGTTGGCGTCGATGTATCGGAAAACTTCCGGAACTCCGCCACCTGACCTCACCCCGAAGCCGGCCTATTGCTCGATGCAGGTCGACCTCGCGCCCGCCGATCCGGTCCGGCGGCGCGGGTAGGCCGGTCCGCGGCACGCGCGCCGCGGCTCAACTGCCGCGCCGGCGACCGGCGCAGCCGGTCCGCGTCCAGTTCACGCAGCCGGCGCGGCAGTTGAGGAACGCACCACCAGGGGGGTGTCCAGCTCGACCCGGGGCGTGTCCAGCTCCTCCCCGGAGATCAGGGTGAGCAGCATCCGGGTGGCCATCGCGGACATCTCGGCCAGCGGCTGGCGCACCGTGGTCAGTGGCGGGATGGCCCAGCGGGCCTCCTCCAGGTCGTCGAAGCCGACGACGCTGACCTGGTCCGGTACCCGCACCCCGCGCTCGTACAGCGCCTCGTACGCGCCCAGCGCCATCTGGTCGGCGCACACGAACAGGGCGGTGGGCGCCGGGTCCAGGTCGAGCAGGGCCATGGTCTCGCGGTACCCGGTGGGGCTCATGAAGTCGCCGGTACGCACGTACCCCGGGCGGATCTTGTACCCGGCGGCGGTCATCGCGGCCCGGTACCCGGCCACCCGGGCGCGGCTGCACAGCACGTCGTTCGGGCCGCCGATGACCGCCACGCGCTCGTGCCCGAGCCCGATCAGGTGCTCGGTGGCGGCCAGCCCGCCGGCCCAGTTGGTGGCGCCCACCGACGGTACCCCGGGCATGCTGGCGCCGGCCGGGTCGACCAGCACCACCGGGATGCCCAGCTGGTTGAGCGCGGCCTGCTGGCCGGGGGACAGTTCGGAGAGCACCAGCAGTACCCCGTCCGAGCGGCGCGCGGCCAGGTTCTCCAACCAGCGCCGGTCCGGCCGGACCCGGTTGCGCCCGTGCACGGCGGAGACCACCACGCCGGTACCCGCGCGGTGCGCCACCTCCTCGACCCCGGCCAGGATCTCCATGGCCCACGGGCTGCCCAGGTCGATGAAGACCAGGTCGATCAGGCCCACCTGGGCGCGCTGGCTGCCCCGGCGCAGCGTGTAGCTGCGCTGGCGGAGCAGCTCCTCGACCTTCTGCCGGGTACCCGGGGCGACGTCGGGCCGGCCGTTGACCACCCGCGACACCGTGGGCACGGACACGCCTGCCGCGGCCGCGATCTCCGACATGGTGGCCCTGCTCGGTCGCGGCATTACTCTCTCCCCACCGTACGTGTGTATCCCGATGCTAACGCCGAAACTTCCAGGTTTCGGGCGCCCCGGCCGGCTGACCAAGGCCGTCGGCGAGCACCGGATACCGGGAACTTACCGGAAAACGCTGTCCCCGCGCCAAGGGTGCCCCCGGCGCGGCGCGTTCCGGGCTCAGCCGGCGGTGCGTTTGCGGCCCACCGCGGCCACCATGTTGGTGCGCTGGGGCCGCTCGCCCACGTCGAAGGGCGTCTCCGGGCGCCACTGCGGCAGCCACACCACCCCGGGTTCGAGCAGTTCGAACCCGGTGAGCAGGGTGCGGATCTCGGCGCAGCTGCGGGAGGTGAGCGGGCGGGCGATCTCCTCGAACAGCCGGATGAAGTCGCAGTCCGGGCCGGCCCAGCGCGGCGCGACGCCGTGCGAGACGACCAGGTAGCTGCCGGGCGCCACCGCGTCGCGCAGGTACCCGATGACCGCCGCCGGGTCGTCCGCGTCGGAGATGAACTGCAGCACCGCGACCAGCAGCAGGCCGACGGGGCGGTCGAAGTCGATCAGCGCGGTGGTGGCCGGGTCGCGCAGGATCGCGGCCGGGCGGCGCAGGTCCCCCTCGATCGCGGTGGCCGCCGGGTTGCCGGCCAGCTGGCCCCGGGCCTGCGCCACCGCCACCGGGTCGATGTCCACGTAGACCACCCGCGCGTCCGGGTGGTGCGGCTGGACCAGTTCGTGCACGCTGCCCACGCTGAGCATGCCCGAGCCGATGTCCAGGAACTGGCGGACCCCGGCGGCCAGCAGCGCGCCGACCGCGCGGCGCAGGAACGCCCGGTTCTCCCGGATGGCCCGCCAGTGGTCGGGGGCGGCGGCCAGCAGCCGGTGCGCCATCTGCCGGTCCACCGCGAAGTTGTGCGAGCCGCCCAGGAGGTAGTCGTAGATGCGGGCGTCGCTGGGGTGGTCCGCGGCGCACAGGTCGGCCGCCCGGGCCTCGTCCACCTCGGTCCTCCGCTCCCGCCCCCGGTGCCGCCGCGTCCCCGCCACAGCGTCCACCGTGGACACCCGGCCACGGTACGGCACCGGGTGGTGGCGCTGCGATCGGCCGAGCAGCCGATCCTCGCGCCACCGCGGCACGGATCAGTGGCGGCCGAGCACCCGCCAGAGGAACTCCAGCACCAGCGCCCACTTGAAGGCCAGCTGCGAGTTGTCGGCGGCGGCGCCGTGCCCGCCCTCCATGTTCTCGTAGTAGGTGACCTCGTGGCCGTACTCCAGCATCCGGGCCACCATCTTGCGGGCGTGCCCCGGGTGTACCCGGTCGTCCCGGGTGGACGTCACGAACAGCACCGGCGGGTACCGCCGTCCAGTGTGGACATTGTGGTACGGGGAGAACTCGCGCAGGTACGCCCAGTCCGACTCGTCGTCGGGGTCGCCGTACTCGGCGATCCAGGAGGCGCCGGCGAGCAGCTCGTGGTACCGGCGCATGTCCAGCAGCGGCACCTGGCTGACCACGGCGCCGAACAGCTCGGGGTACCGGGTGAGCATGACGCCGGTGAGCAGCCCGCCGTTGCTGCCGCCCTCGGCCGCCAACTGGGCCGGGGTGGTGATGCCCCGTACCGCCAGGTCGGCGGCGACCGCCGCGAAGTCCTCGTACGCCCGCAGCCGGTTGCCCCGCATGGCCGCGCGGTGCCAGCGCGGCCCGTACTCGCCGCCGCCCCGGATGTTGGCCACCACGTAGGTGCCGCCGCCGGACAGCCAACCCCGGCCCAGGATGCCGCTGTACCCGGGCAGCCGCGGGATCTGGAACCCGCCGTACCCGGAGAGCAGTGTCGGCCCGGGCGTGGCGGACTCGCGCCCCACCACGAAGTAGGGCACCCGGGTGCCGTCGGCCGAGGTGGTGAAGAACTGCCGTACCGACATGCCGGCCGCGTCGAAGCAGGCCGGCTCCTCCTTGACCGTCTCCGCCCGGCTGCCCAGCACGCCGTACGCGAGCGTGCCCGGGCGCAGGAACCCGGTGCTGGACAGCGCGTACTCCTCGCCCCGGTCCGGGTCGGTGTCCACCACGTCCACCTGCGGGAACGGGTCACGGGCCGAGCCCTCCGGCGCCGCCAGCGGTACCCGGTGCCAGCCGGCCGGTCCGGGCGTGAGCACCTCCAGTTCGGCCCGCACGTCGCGCAGGGTGGCCAGGATCAGCCGGTCCCGGGTCCACGCGTAGTAGCTCAGGCAGGCGCGCTCGTCCGGCGCGAACAGCACGGCCAGGTCGCGCCCACCGGCCAGGAACGCGTCGAAGCCGGTACCCAGCAGGGCGCCCTCGGGGTACGTGTGCCCGCCGACCGTCCACGCGGTACGCAGCCGGATCAGCAGCCACTCCCGGTGCGTGCTGATCTCCGCGTCCTCCGGTACCGGCAGCCGCACCAGCTCGCCGGCCCCGGTACGCAGGTGCACCTCGCTGCGGAAGAAGTCCAGCCGGCGCAGGATCAGCTCGCGCGGGCGGTCCGCGGTGGGGTCGTGCACCGCGTGGACCAGCATGTCTTCCGGCTCGCCCGCGTACACCAGCTCCGCCTGCGCCAGCGGGATACCCCGCCGCCACCGCTTCACCAGCCGCGGGTACCCGGACGAGGTCAGCGAGCCCGGCCCGAAGTCGGTGGCCACGAAGATCGCGTCCCGGTCGATCCAGGTCACCCAGCTCTTCGCCGCCGGCAGCGCGAAGCCGCCCACCACGAAGCGCCCGGCCACCAGATCGAACTCGCGCACCTCGCTGGCGTCCGAACCGCCCGGCGACAGGCTCACCAGGGCCCGGTCGCCGCCCGGCCGCAGGTACTCGACCTCCTGCCACACCCAGCTCTCGCCCTCGGCCGCGGCCAGGGCGTCGA
Source organism: Rugosimonospora sp. (assembly GCA_035278125.1). Lineage (GTDB taxonomy): Bacteria > Actinomycetota > Actinomycetes > Mycobacteriales > Micromonosporaceae > DATEJJ01. Next base: position 6,224 of record DATEJJ010000890.1, on the reverse strand, counting down.
CGTCGAGCAGGACCTCCCAGTCCGGCTCCCGCTTGCGGTACTCCTCCGCGGTGGTACGCCGCCACAGCCCGCGCGGGTGCTCGGCGTCCTTCCACAGGTTGTACAGGTGCCGGCCGTGGAAGGTCGGCAGCGGGATGCGGTCCTCGTCGTCGAGTACCTGGCGCAGCTCGGCCTGTAGCCGCGCGAAGCGGTCGCTGCCGGTGAGTGCGCCGGTGCTGTGTGTGTTGCGGTCGCGGACCCAGCGCGCGCCGCGCTCCCCCTCAAGGTCCTCCAACCAGCGGTACGGATCTTCACTCGCATCTTGCGTCATGCCAGCCAGTGTCACCCAGCGGAGCCGCAAGATGGCCTACCGTCCCACATAGGTAGGGAGAAGGGAATGCTCTGCGAGGGCGCCCAGTAGGGTGGGTGCGTGGAGTATCGCGAACTGGGCCGTTCCGGCCTGCGGGTTTCGGTGCTGACCATGGGCACCATGACATTCGGCGGTACCGGGCCGTTCGCCAACGTGGGCAGTACCGACGTGGACGAGGCGCGCCGCCAGATCGACCGGTGCCTGGACGCCGGGGTCAACCTGATCGACACCGCCGACGTGTACTCGGGTGGCTTGTCCGAGGAGATCGTGGGCGCCGCGCTGAAGGGCCGGCGGGACGAGGTGCTGGTGGCGACGAAGGTGCGGATGGCGATGGGGCCGGGCCCCAACGACGCCGGCCTGTCCCGGCACCACATCCTGTCGGGCTGTGAGGCCAGCCTGCGCCGCCTGGGCACCGACCGCATCGACCTGTACCAGGTGCACGAGTGGGACGGGGTGACCCCGCTGGTGGAGACCCTGGAGGCGCTGGACCTGCTCGTCCGCTCGGGCAAGGTGCGCTACGTCGGGGTCTCCAACTACGCCGGCTGGCAGTTGCTCAAGGCGCTGGGCACGGCTGACCTGCACGGCTTCCCGCGGTTCGTGAGCCAGCAGATCTACTACTCGCTGCAGGCCCGGGACGCGGAGTACGAGCTGATCCCGGCCGCCGTGGACCAGGGCCTCGGCGTACTGGTGTGGTCGCCGCTCGCCGGTGGCCTGCTGTCCGGCCGGTACCGGCGGGACGGGCGGCCGGACGGCGGCTCCCGCCAGCTCACCGACTGGAACGAGCCGCCCGTCTACGACCAGGAGCGGCTGTACGACACGGTGGACGCGCTGCTGGCCATCGGGGCGGAACGGGGCGTCTCGGCGGCCCGGGTGGCGCTCGCGTACCTGCTCGGCAAGGCGGCGGTGACCTCGCTGGTGATCGGCGCGCGGACCGCGGAGCAGCTGGACGACAACCTGGCCGCGGCCGACCTGGTGCTCGGCGACGAGGAGCGGGAGCGGCTGGACCGGGTCAGCGCGCCGCCGCTGCTGTACCCGTACTGGCACCAGGCGAAGACCGCCGGTGACCGGCTCTCCGCGGCGGACCTGACGCTGCTGCGCCCGTACCTGTAGCTATCCGGGGCCGAGCCGGCGGACGATCTCGTCCACGATCTCCGCCGGCGTCCCGGTGATCGAGACCACCATCACGTCCTCGTCCGGGCCGGGCTCCTCCAGCGCCTCGAACTGGCTGTCCAGCATCTGCGCCTGGAAGAAGTGCCCGTGCCGGGCGGTCAGCCGGGCCGCGATCAGGTCGTGGCTGCCGTGCAGGTACACGATCTGCACCTCGGGGCGGCGCAGCATGTCCCGGTACCCCCGCTTGAGCGCGGAGCAGGTGACCACGCCGCGCCCGCCCGCGGCGATCTGCCGGTCGATCCAGGCCGCGATGGCCTGCAGCCAGGGCAGCCGGTCCGCGTCGGTGAGCGGGTGCCCGGCCGCCATCTTCGCAACGTTGGCCGGCGGGTGGAACGCGTCGGCCTCCGCGTACGGCCAGCCCAGCCGGCCGGCCAGCATCGCGCCGACGGTGGTCTTCCCGCTGCCGGAGACGCCCATCACCAGGATGATCGAGTGGCTGCCCACCCGATCACCCTAGCCGGGCGGTCCGCTCAGATGGTCAGGTCCTCGCCCACCTCCACCCGGCCGCGGCCGAACGCGTCCACCCGGCCCCAGCGGCCCTTGATGTCCAGCAGCTCCATCCGCCCGATGAAGGTGGGCAGTGCCGGGTCGACCAGCAGGTGCTCGGCCATCGGCTCCATCCCGAGCATGGTGCGCAGCAGGAGCAGCGGGGCGCCGGTGGACCATGCCTGCGGCGAGCACGCGGTCGGGTACTGCACCGGGTACTTGGTCTGGCGGCGCTCGTACCCGCCGAACGCCTCCGGCAGCCGCCCGTCGAAGTACTCGGCGCAGTGCAGGATGCCGGCCGCGATCTGGGCCGCCTGCTCCGGGTACCCGTGCTTGCGCAGCCCCCACGCGATGAACGAGTTGTCGAACGGCCACACGGTGCCGGTGTGGTACCCGATCGGGTTGTACCGGCCCTCGCCGACCGCGAGGGTACGCACCCCCCAGCCGGAGAACAGGCGCGGGCCGAGCAGGTGCCCGACCACCGCGGCGGCCTTCGAGTCGTCCACGATGCCGCTCCACAGCAGGTGCCCGATGTTCGAGGACAGCGCGTCCACCGGGCGGCCCCCGCTGTCCAGCGCGAGCGCGAAGAACTGCTGCTCGTCCAGCCAGAAGTCGCGGTTGAACCGGGTCTTGAGCGCGGCCGCCTCCCGCTCCAGGCGCTCCGCGTACGTCGGGTCGCCCCACAGGTCGCGGGCCAGCCGGGCGCCGCGCGTCTTCGCGTCGTACGCGTAGCCCTGCAGCTCGCAGGTGGCCCGGGGGAAGCCGGGCAACCGCCCGTCGTGGTACGAGATGGAGTCCCAGGAGTCCTTCCAGCACTGGTTCTCCAGCCCGGTCAGCTCGTTGCGCCGCTGGTACGAGATGTACCCGTTGCCCAGCAGGTCGCCGTACTCGTCGATCCAGTTCAGCGCGCAGCGGGCCGGGTACTGCAGCGCGCGGACGAACTCCGTGTCGCCGGTCCAGCGCTCGTACTCGTCCAGCAGCACCACGAACAGCGGGGTGGCGTCGGCGCTGCCGAAGTACGGCGAGTGCGGCCGCTCCTCGAACGCGGTCAGCTCGCCGTACCGCAGCTCGTGCAGGATCCGGCCCGGGTCCTCGTCCCGGAAGTCGTCGCTGCGGCTGCCCTGCCGGATGGCCAGCTCCATCAGCGTGGTGCGGGCCAGTTCCGGTTCGAACGGCAGCGACTGCAGGCTGGTGAGGATGCTGTCCCGGCCGAACAGGGTCATGAACCAGGGCAGCCCGGCCGCGGGCAGCGCCCGCCCGGCGGAGGTGAGCGGGACGAACCGCAGCGCCGCGAGGTCCACCAGGCTGCGCCGGTAGGTGCGCTTGAGCGAGTCCCAGTCGCACTCCAGCCGGGGCGCGTGCCGCAGCCACGCGTCGAGCTGCGTGCGCAGGTCGGGCTTGGCCACGGCGTTGCCGGACCAGTTGCGGCCCGGCATCCGGCGGCGGGACGAGGGCACCAGCGGCACCGGGGTCACGTGCAGCTGGACCGCCCACTCCGCGTGCGGTCCTATGTGGACGGAGAAGGTCACCCCGTGCTCGTCGTACCGGGCCGCGCCGCGGTGCCCGTCCACCGCCTGGTCGGCGGCGCTCTGCGAGGTCACGCCCGCCTGTACCACGGTCTGCCGGTGCAGGGTCTCCCGCTCGTACCCGAGCACCAGCCGGTGGTCCTCCACCCGCGTGTAGTAGCTGCCCTTCTTCGCCAGCACGTCCTTGACCTCGAACAGGTCCGCGAAGTCGGTACCCACGTCGACGCGGACCATCACGTCGACCGGCTTGTCGTCGTGGTTGAGGATCATCAGCTCCTCTTCGAGCGCGTCGCACACGGTGCGGTGGCGGATCACCGAGAGCTTGGCGTCCACGTACACCGTGCCCGTGCCGGCGACCAGGAAGAAGCGCGACTCGAAGTACTGCAGGTCGTCCACGGACAGCGGGGTCAGCCGCTGGCCGCCGAGGGTCAGCACCCAGGTACCGAGAAAGCGCGTGTCGAACGAGAAGAACCCGGCCGGGTCGTCCGGCGTGGCCTCGATGTCGCCGGTGGCGTCGCTGACGACGAAGGTGTTCCCGTTGAGAATCTTCACCCGCTCGGCCGCCGTCATGCCGCGGACCTCCGCTCCGTACCGGCGGCGCGGCGGCGGGCCGTGGAGCTGGGCGGCCCGGGCAGCAGCGCGTTCAGGCGTACCGCCAGCTCCAGCTCGCCCTCGGCGCTGACCGCGCCGCGCAGCAGGGCGGCCATCAGGTTCTCCTCGCCGGCCGCGGCCCGGTCGAACAGGCCGCGCTCGGCCCGGAACACCGCGTCCGCCTCGGCGTTGTCCCGGGACACCACGATCTCCCCCTCGTTGATCTCGACGTACCAGTGTTCGGTGCAGACGCCCTCCACCAGTTCGATCCGGACGCTGCCGGTGGCGCGCCCCAGCCGGGGCTCGTACCGGCGCCGCCCCAGCTCGTTGAAGAACTCCTCAGTGGGACTGGTCATAAAGGCAAGGTCGCCCGTGCCCGCGGGGCGTGGCATCACCTGCGGCAGATGATTTCCTGGGTTGCCGCGATAGAGTCCGCGGTCGTGGCACCCCTGTCCGCCCGGGTACGGCTCGGGTACGCGGCTGCGCGCCCAGCCGGTACCGGTCTACTCGTAGCGCCGCGCGGTACGGGCCGAGATCCGGCTGGACAGCCCGCGCGGTACCAGCCGGGACAGCCCGACCACCGCCTTGTACGGCGCGCCCGGCACGCTGACCCGCAGCCCGCGCCGGTAGTCCCGCAGCGCGGCGGTGACCAGTTCGTCCGCGTCCAGCCAGAGGAACTCGGGCACCCCGCGCATGTCCATGTTGGCCCGCTCGTGGAACTCGGTGTGCACCCAGCCCGGGCACAGCGCCATCACCCGTACCCCGCTGCCGGCGATGTCCTGCGCCACGCTCTCGCTGAAGCTGATCACCCACGCCTTGCTGGCGCTGTACGTGCCGCGGGAGAAGAAGGCGGCCACCGAGGCCACGTTGATCACGCCGCCCTTGCGCGCCGCGACCATCGGCTCCAGCGCGGCGTACGTCAGGCGCAGCACCGCCTCGCAGTGCACCCGCAGCATGCGTACCTCGTCGGCCACGGGTACCCGCAGGAACTTGCCGGACATGCCGAAGCCGGCGTTGTTGACCAGCAGGTCCACGCCTTTGGCCAGGCGCGCCTCGGCCGCGGCCACGCCGTCGGCGGTGGCCAGGTCGGCCGCCAGCACCTCCACGTCCACGCCGTGCCGCTGCCGGTACTGCGCGGCCGCCTGCGCCAGCCGCTGCCCGTCCCGCGCGAGCAGGACCAGATCGTGGCCGCGGGCGGCCAGGCGGCGGGCGAACGCGGCACCCAGGCCGGCGCTGGCGCCGGTCACCATGCTCGTGGGCATGGCCGAACGCTACCAGCGGCGCCGCGCCGCCGCGCCGGCTTGCCGCTCGCCGGTGACCTCGCCCACCACGTCGCAGGTGCTGTCCACCGGGTCCAGCGCGTACGCGTGGGTGGCCACCCGGCGCAGCAGCTCCCGCAGCGTGTCCCGCTCCCGGTCGTCCAGGCCGCCCAGCACCCGGTCCTCCGCCTGGCGCAGCTGGCGGTCCAGCTCGGCCAGGCGGTCCCGGCCGTGCGGGGTGGCCACCAGGTGCCGGGCCCGGCGGTCGGCCGGGTCGGGCCGCCGCTCCACCAGCCCGGCGCGCTCCAGGTCGTCGAGCAGGTACGTCATCACGGTGCGGTCGATGCCCAGCCGCTGCGCCAGGGCCAGGTGGGTACCGGCGTGGTTGCCGGCGGCCTCGGCGAGCACCTGGTAGCCGCGCGGGCCGCCGGGCAGGTCGGCCATGACCGCGCCCGCGGACTTGAGGTACAGGCGGAACACCATGCCCAGCGCCCAGCCCAGGTCGGTGTCAAGGGCGTGCACGTCCGGCTCCGCCGGCGGGCGGCGCGGGGGCGGTGCGCCTCGGGTGGTCATCCGTTTATGGTAAGGCGCTATACGGTTTCCCAGCCGTTATCACCCCCGTCCCCGGTGACCCGGTCCCGGCCCGCGTGCTTGGACCGGTACAGGTGGGCGTCGGCGCGGCGCAGCAGGCTGGACATGGTGTCACCGGGGACCGACCCGGTGGCGCCGATGCTGACCGTGACCGCGAGCCCGGCGGCCACGTCGCCCCACGGGTACCCGGCCACCGTGCGGCGCAGCGCCTCGCACGCGGCGACCGTGTCCACCGGACCGGCGCCGGGCAGT
>DATEJJ010000889.1:0-5281 GCA_035278125.1 Rugosimonospora sp. | reverse complement strand
CCCGCCGGCGGGTCGACGGCCTCGGCGTTGGCGATCGCGGCGAGCGCGGAGCGCAGCGCGGTGACGGCGGCGCGGTCGCGCGCCTTCATCGCCACCCGCAGCGCCGCGCGCAGCCGTTCCGGCAGGGGTCCGTCGTCCCTCAACACCCGGCCAGGGTACGCCGCCCGCACTTCTCTGTCCACAGTGGACCCTGGGCGGCCCGCTCTGTGCTGGCTCGCGTTGATCGCGAGTTGCCGGCGGATTGCGCATTCACCTTTGCGATCTGCCGGCAGGTTCAGATCATCGCCGTACGCGGCGGGACAGCCCGTGTCGCCCGGGCACCGTGATCATCGTGGGCCGTACTCGATCGTGTGCGCGGGCCCGGCTGAGCCGAGGCCCTATGATGTCCCCGGGCGGCGTGGAGGAACCCGGTGCGAATCCGGGGCGGTCCCGCCACTGTCACCGGGGAGCGAACCTCACCAACGGTCACGGCCGGGTAACCGGTTGGAAGGCCGAGGGGAGCGGTGATCCGGGAGCCAGGACACTCCGGCCCGTCCGCGTACCCGGAAGGGGAGCGGATGCCGCCCCGGGCGCGCCGCCGGCGCGCCCGACGCTGCGAGTCGGGGCGCGGACCCCGCCCGGGAGGTGCCGCCATGCGGCCTGATTTCGTTCTGTTGTCCACTGCGGACACCGACCTGCTGGCCGCCGGTGCCAGCGGCGCGCCGTGGCGGGTGGCCAACCCGGCGCGGCTGGACCCGGCCGCCGTGCCGCAGCTGTTGCACGGGGGAGCGCAGCCGGAGCTGGGTTGGGGCGGAGGCGAGCACCCCCAACGCTTCCCCAGCGCAGCGCAGCCGGAGCCGGGCTCCGGGGCGGTGCTGGTGGTCGTGCGGCTGCTCGGTGGCCGGCAGGCGTGGCCGGAGGGGCTGGACGCGGTGCTGGCCGCCGGGCTGCCGGTGGTGGCACTGGGCGGTGAGGCGGGGCCGGACGCCGAGCTGACCGCCCGGTCCACGGTACCGGCGGGGGTGGTGCACGACGCGCAGCGGTACCTGGTGGCGGGCGGGCCGGCCAACCTGGCGGAGCTGTACCGGTTCCTGTCGGACACGGTGCTGCTGACCGGCGAGGGGTTCGCGGAGCCGGTACCCACGGCGGAGTACGGGGTGCACGGCGAGCCGGCGCTGCGCGGGGACCGGCCGGTGGTGGGGGTGGTGTTCTACCGGGCGCACGCGCTGTCCGGCAACACCGCGTTCGTGGACACGCTGTGCGCGCAGATCGACGCGGCCGGCGGTGACCCGCTGCCGGTGTACGCCGCCTCGCTGCGCAGTGTCGACAGTGGACTGTCGGAGCTGCTGGGGCGGTGCGATGCCCTGGTGGTGACGGTGCTCGCGGCCGGAGGTACCCGCCCGGTGGACGCGGTGGCCGGCGGCGACGAGGACGCGTGGTCGGTGGCGGCGCTGGCCGCGCTGGACATCCCGGTGGTGCAGGGGCTGTGCCTGACCTCCACCCGGGCCGCGTGGGCGGACTCGTCGGCGGCGCTGACCCCGATGGACGCGGCCATGCAGGTGGCTATCCCGGAGTTCGACGGGCGGCTGGTGAGCGTGCCGTTCTCGTTCAAGGAGGTGGGCGCGGACGGGATCCCCCGGTACGCCGCCGATCCGGAGCGGGCGCGGCGGGTGGCCGGGATCGCGCTCGGGTACGCCCGGCTGCGCCGCATCCCGAACCGGGACAAGCGGGTGGCCGTCGTGCTGTCCGCGTACCCGACCCGGCACGCGCGGGTGGGTAACGCGGTGGGCCTGGACACGCCGGCGTCGGCGGTGGTGCTGCTGCGCGCGCTGCGGGACGCCGGGTACGCGGTGGGGGAGTTCCCGGAGGACGGGGACGCGCTCATCCACCGGCTCATCGCGGCCGGCGGCCACGACGTGGAGTGGCTGACCGAGGCGCAGCTGGCGGCGGCGCCGATGCGGGTACCGGGGCGCGCGTACGCGGCGTGGTTCGACGCGCTGCCGGAGTCGTTGCGGGAACGGATGCGGGAGCACTGGGGCGAACCGCCCGGCAGCCTCTACGTGGATGGCGGCGACATCGTGCTCGCCGGATTGGTGCTGGGCAACGTGACGCTGCTGATCCAGCCGCCGCGCGGGTTCGGGGAGAACCCGGTGGCCATCTACCACGACCCCGACCTGCCGCCGTCGCACCACTACCTCGCCGCGTACCGGTGGCTCGCGTCCCATGTGGACGCCGTGGTGCACCTGGGCAAGCACGGCACGCTGGAGTGGCTGCCGGGCAAGGGCTTGGGGCTGTCGGCGGGGTGCGCGCCGGACGCGGTGCTGGGGGACCTGCCGCTGGTGTACCCGTTCATCGTCAACGACCCGGGCGAGGGTACCCAGGCCAAGCGGCGGGCACACGCCACCATCGTGGACCACCTGGTACCGCCGATGGCCCGGGCCGAGTCCTACGGGGACATGGCGCGGCTGGAGCAGCTGCTCGACGAGTACGCGACGGTGCAGGCGCTGGACCCGGCGAAGCTGCCCGCGGTACGGGCGCAGATCTGGACCGTCATCCAGGCCGCCCACCTGCACCGGGACCTGCACGTGGCGGCGCAGCCGGAGGCGGCGGAGTTCGACGACTTCGTGCTGCACGTGGACGGGTACCTGTGCGAGGTGAAGGACTCGCTGATCCGGGACGGGCTGCACGTGCTCGGCGCCGCGCCCGAGGGGGCGGCCCGGGTCAACCTGGTACTCGCGGTGCTGCGCGCCAGCCAGGTGTGGGGCGGTACCGCCGGTGCGTTGCCGGGGTTGCGGCAGGCGCTGTCCGACCACACTGGACTGTCCGATCTGGACGAGCTGGAGGAGCTGGCGCGCCGGGTGGTGGCGGGCTGCGACGCGCTGGACTGGGCGGTGGCGAAGGTACCGGCGGTGGTGGCCGAGGTGCTGGGCGGGCCGGCGCCGGAGGTGGCCCGGGTGCTCGGCTTCGCCGCCACCGAGGTGGTACCCCGGCTGGCGGCCACCACCGGCGAGGTGGACGCGGTACTGCACGCGCTGGCCGGCGGGTACGTGCCGGCGGGGCCGTCCGGCTCGCCCACCCGGGGGCTGGTGGGCGTGCTGCCGACGGGGCGCAACTTCTACTCGGTGGATCCCAAGGCGATCCCGTCCCGCAACGCGTGGGAGGTGGGGCAGGCGCTGGCCGACTCGCTGCTGCGCCGGCACCGCGAGGACACCGGGGAGTGGCCGGCCACGGTCGGGTTGACGATGTGGGGCACCAGCGCGATGCGTACCCAGGGGGACGACATCGCGGAGGTGCTGGCGCTGCTGGGCTGCCGGCCGGTGTGGGACGACGCGTCCCGGCGGGTGACCGGGGTGGAAGCCGTACCGCTGGCGGAGCTGGGCCGGCCCCGGGTCGACGTGACGGTGCGCATCTCCGGCTTCTTCCGGGACGCCTTCCCGCACGTGGTCGCGCTGCTGGACGACGCGGTGACGCTGGTGGCCGGGCTGGCCGAGCCGGCGGAGCAGAACTTTGTTCGCGCGCACGCCACGGCGGACGCGGCCGAGCACGGGGACTGGCGCCGCGCCACCACCCGCGTGTTCGGCTCGAAGCCGGGTGCCTACGGTGCCGGGCTGCTCCCGCTCATCGACGCCCGCAACTGGCGGGACGACCGCGACCTGGCCGAGGTGTACGCGGTGTGGGGCGGCTACGGGTACGGCCGGGGGCTGGACGGGCGGGCGGCGCGCGAGGACCTGGAGCGGGTGTACCGGCGGATCGCGGTGGCGGCGAAGAACGTGGACACGCGGGAGCACGACATCGCCGACGCGGACGACTACTTCCAGTACCACGGCGGGATGATCGCGATGGTGCGGGCGCTGCGCGGGAGCAACCCCGCCGCGTACATCGGCGATTCGCACGTGCCGGACGCGGTGCGGACCCGCAGCCTGGCCGAGGAGACCACGCGGGTGTTCCGGGCCCGGGTGGTGAACCCGCGCTGGATCGCGGCCATGGCGCGGCACGGGTACAAGGGCGCGTTCGAGTTGGCGGCCACGGTGGACTACCTGTTCGGGTACGACGCGACGGCCGGGGTGGTCGAGGACTGGATGTACCAGAAGCTGGCCGAGGCGTACGTGTTCGACGGCGCGGTGCGCGAGTTCCTGGAGCGGTCCAACCCGTGGGCGCTGCGCGGCATCGCCGAGCGGCTGCTGGAGGCGGCCGACCGCGGGCTGTGGGCGCAGCCGGACCCGGACACGCTGGACGGGTTGCGTGCCGCGTTCCTGTCCGCGGAGTCCGATCTGGAGGGACGTGAGTAGGATCGCCGGCCGGCCGCGTTGACGTGGCCGCCGGGATGGGGCAGCATGGCGCCGGGCGGCAGTGGAGGAACCCGGTGCGAATCCGGGGCGGTCCCGCCACTGTCACCGGGGAGTGACCCCTCGCATCCAAGGCCACGGCCGGGAGACCGGCTGGAAGGCCGAGGGGGAGCCGCGATCCGGGAGCCAGGACACTCCGGCCGCCCGTTTGTTGCCACCGAACTGCGGGCGTGGACACCCGCGGAAGGGACGCAGGGTGCGGCCGTACCCGTTCTCCGCCGTCGTCGGCATGGCCGACCTGCGCTTGGCGCTGCTGCTCAACGCCGTGTCGCCCGCCGTCGGCGGGGTCCTGGTCCGCGGCGAGAAGGGCACCGCCAAATCGACGATGGTACGGGCACTCGCCGCGCTGCTGCCCGCGCTGGACACGGTCGCCGGTTGCCGGTTCCGCTGCGATCCCGCCGCGCCCGACCCGTCCTGCCCGGACGGGCCGCACGACCCCGGCACCCCGGTGCGCCACCACCCGGCGCCGCTGGTCGAGTTGCCGGTGGGCGCCACCGAGGACCGGCTGGTGGGTGCGCTGGACCTGCAGCGCGCGCTCACCGAGGGAGTGAAGGCGTACGAGCCGGGGCTGCTGGCCGCCGCGCACCGGGGCCTGCTGTACTCCGACGAGGTGAACCTGCTCCCCGACCACCTGGTCGACCTGCTGCTGGACGCGGCGGCCATGGGTCGCTCCTATGTGGAGCGGGACGGGGTGTCGGTCCGGCACGCGGCCCGCTTCCTGCTGGTCGGCACGATGAACCCGGAGGAGGGGGAGCTGCGCCCGCAGCTGCTGGACCGTTTCGGCCTGGCGGTGGACGTGGCCGCGCCCCGGGACGTGGCGGCGCGTACCGAGGTGGTGCGCCGGCGGCTGGCGTACGACGCGGACCCGGACGGGTTCGCCGGGGCGTGGGCGGAGCAGGAGGCGGGTCTGGCGCGGCGCATCGGGCAGGCCCGGGACCGGCTGCCCGGCGTGGTGC
>DATEJJ010000888.1:0-4375 GCA_035278125.1 Rugosimonospora sp. | reverse complement strand
CTGGTTTCCCCGGGCGAGCGCAGCCGGAGCCGGTGTCTGGCGGAGGCGAGCACGCCCCACGCCAGCCCGGGCGAGCGCAGCCGGAGCCGGTGTTTGGCGGAGGCGAGCACGCCCCACGCCAGCCCGGATGCGGCGCGGGCCGGACCCGGTACCGGCGGGTGGGCCGGAACGGGGCGGTGTGGCGCGGCTGCTGCGGGATCCGCTCGCCTGGCAGGTCACCGCGTTCATGGGGCTGCAATCGCTCGGCTTCTACGCCACCCTGACCTGGCTGCCCAGCATCTACACCGACCACGGGTACCCGCCCGGGTCCGCCGGACTGCTGCTGTCCATCTGCGCCGCGGTGTCCGCGCCGGTTTCCCTGGTGGTACCGACGCTCGCGGTGCGCGCCCGGGACCAGCGGGGGCTGGCCCTGGCGAGCTGCCTGCTGGCCGGTGCCGGGCTGGCCGGCATCCTCGCCGCCCCGCTGGCCGCGCCGTACCTGTGGGCGCTGCTGCTCGGCGTCGGGCAGGGCGCGCTGTTCGCGCTGGCGCTGACCCTGGTGGTCCTGCGCAGCGCGACCAGCGAGACGGCGGCCCATCTGTCCGCGATGTCCCAGGCGGCCGGGTACCTGATCGCGGCCGGCGGGCCGGTCGTGGTGGGCCTCGTCCGGGACCTCACCGGCGGCTGGACGGCCGCGGTCGGTCTGCTGGTCGCGCTCCTGGTCCCGCAGGCCCTGGTCGGTGTCGGCGCCGGCCGCTCACGCTACGTCAGCAGCGGTGCGGGTTTGCGGTGACGGTGCACTCTCGGGGTATGAGTTATCCCGCCTACTACGGCCAACCGGCCACGGTCGCCGGGTACCGGCGGCGGTCGGGTGCGCCCGCGTCGGTACACGTGGTGGCCTTCTTCCAGTACCTGGGCGCGCTGGCCACCCTCGCCGCCGCCGTGCTGGTGGCGCTGATCGCCCGCCACGCCACCGGTACCCTGCCGGTGGACCGCATCCCCGAGTCGGTACGCACCGGGTTGGCGGCCAACGGCAGCCTGGTCATCGCGGGCACCCTCGGGGTACTGGGGCTGCTCTGGCTGCTCGTCGCGCGCAAGCTCCAGCGGGGCCGGCAGTGGGCGCGGGTGACCGTGCTCACGTTCAGCGTGCTGTCCCTGGCCGGCACCGCGTACAACTTCTGGCTGGGCCGGCAGCCCGACGTGCTCGCCGGGGTGGTGCTGCCGCTGCTGTTCGTGCTGCTGCTGTCCACCCGCGCCGCGCGCTCCTGGTTCCGGTACGGCACCTGGTAGCCGTCCGGGAGAACCCCGAGCCGGGCTCCGGGTACGCGGCGGGCTTCTCCCGGATCCGCTGAGGCCCAGCTGTTCATAGCCTGTGTGACGTCTGACAGGAATCCCGGAAGGACGTCCACAGTGGACAAGAGACCGCTCACCGTGCGCGTGGCCCGCTGGAGCGCCACGCACCCGTGGCGCGCGATGGGGTTGTGGACCCTGTTCGTCGTGCTGTGCTTCGCCGCCGGCAACGCGGCCGGGCTGCGCCAGGCTTCCGACAACAACGGCATCGGCGAGGCAGGCCGCGCCGACCGCATCTACCACCAGGCGCACTACAACGACCCGGCCACCGAGAACGTGCTCGTCACCGCGAAGGGCGGCAGCCTGGACCGGGCCGCCGCGAACGAGGCGGCCACCGACGCGGCGCGCCGGATGCGGGCCCGTACCGACGTCACCAAGGTGGAGGGGCCGACCCCGGCCGCGAACGGGCAGGCGCTGCTGGTCGTGGTGACCATGGCCGGCGACCCGGACACCGCGGCGGACCGGGTACAGCCGCTGCGGGATGTGACCGCGGCGGTGCAGGCGGCCCACCCCGGCGTGCGGGTGGAGGAGACCGGCGGGCCGTCCATCGACCGGGCCCTGAGCGAGACGCTCGGCCGCGACTTCAAGCAGGCGGAGCTGCTGAGCCTGCCGATCAGCCTGCTGATCCTGCTGGTCGCGTTCGGCGCGCTGATCGCGGCGGGCGTACCGGTGATCCTGGCGCTCACCTCGGTCATCGGCGCGCTGGGCCTGTCCAACCTGGCCTCGCACCTGGTACCCGGATCGGACACCACGAACAGCGTCATCCTGCTGATCGGCATGGCGGTCGGCGTCGACTACTCGCTGTTCTACCTGCGCCGGGAGCGGGAGGAGCGGGCACGCGGCGCGTCGCACCTGGACGCGGTGGAGATCGCCGCGGAGACCTCCGGCCGCGCGGTCGTCGTGTCCGGGCTCGCGGTCGTCATCGCCATGGCCGGCCTCTTCCTGGCCCGCGACGACGTGTTCTCCTCGCTCGCGGTGGGCTCGATCCTGGTGGTGCTGGTCGCGGTGACCGGCTCGCTGACGGTACTGCCGGCGATCCTGGCCAAGCTGGGCCGCTGGGTCGACAAGCTGCGCATCCCGGTGCTGTGGCGGCTGACCACCCGGAGGGGTACGCCGCGGCTGTGGCCCGCGGTGCTGCGCCCGGCCCTGCGCCGGCCGCTGACCACGCTGGCGGTGGCGGTGGTCGCGCTGCTCGCGCTCGCGGCGCCCGCGCTGCACATGCAGCTGCGCTTCCCGGGCAGCCAGGACCTGCCGCGGACCACCGCGCCGATGCAGGCGTACGACCGGCTCACCGCGGCGTACCCGAGCACCGGCACCACGCACCTGGTGGCGGTACAGGCACCGGCCGCCGAGGCGGGGCGGGTGCACGCCGCCCTGACCGAGCTGGCCCGGCGCGCCGCGCGGGACCCGCTGTTCGCGGTCGACGAGCAGCTGCGCATCCGTACCTCCGCCGACCGCACCGTCACCACGATGGAGCTGGCCGTCCCGTACGCGGGCCGCAGCCCGCAGGCCACCCGGTCGCTGCGGCTGCTGCGCACCACCCTGGTGCCGCAGACCGTCGGCACCGTCCCGGGCGCCACGTACGCGGTCGGCGGGTACGTCGCGGCCAGCGTGGACTATGCCGCGCACGTGTGGGCCACGCTACCCGTCGTCATCGGCTTCGTGCTGCTGCTCACCTTCCTGGTGATGGCGTGGACGTTCCGGTCCGTGGTGGTCGCGTGCACCGCGATCGGGCTCAACCTGCTGTCCGTGGGCGCCTCCTACGGCCTGGTGACGCTGGTGTTCCAGGGCACCTGGGCGGAGCGCATCCTCGGCTTCCACAGCATGGGCGCGGTCGTGTCGTGGCTGCCGCTGTTCCTCTTCGTTGTCCTCTTTGGACTGTCGATGGACTATCACGTGTTCGTGGTCAGCCGGATCCGCGAGGCGGTGCGGCGCGGTGCGTCCACAAGGGACGCTGTGGCGCACGGGATCACCACCTCGGCCGGTACGGTCACCAGCGCCGCGCTGGTGATGGTCGCGGTGTTCAGCATCTTCGCCACGCTGAGCACGATCGACATGAAGCAGCTCGGCGTGGGCCTGGGCGCGGCCATCCTGCTGGACGCGACCGTCATCCGCGCGGTGGTGCTGCCGGCGCTGATGACCGCGCTGGGCCGCGCGAACTGGTGGGCGCCGCGGTTCCTGCGGGCACCCGCGCCGGCCGCCGGCCCGGGACAGGCCGCGGGCGACGCCGAGCGGGAGCTCACCCTGGTGCACTGACCCTCGGGGGGTACGGGCGGGAGCGGTGCTGGGGCCGCTCCCGCCCGTCGCGCGTCATGGGGCGCCTTGTAAGGTACAGTACGGTCCATGACTCCTTACGTACTCGATCCGGACGCGTGGCAGGAGAGCTGGGACCGGCAGCAGGAGGCGTACCTGCCCGACCGCGAGGAGCGCTTCGCCGCGATGCTGGAGGTGGTGGCGGCCTGCGCCGGACCGGCACCGGCCGTGCTCGACCTGGCCGGCGGTACCGGCTCGATCTCGCTGCGCGTGCTGCGCCGCTTCGAGCACGCCAGCACCACCCTGGTCGACGTGGACCCGGTGCTGCTGGCCATCGCGGGCGCCTCGCTGCCCGAGCGGTCCACAGTGGTCGGTGCGGACCTGCGTACCCCCGCCTGGTCTTCCGCGCTCCCCCGGGGCGACTTCGACGCGGTGCTGACGGCGACGGCGCTGCACTGGCTGCCCGCGCCCCGGCTGGCCGAGGTGTACGCGGAGATCCGCGGGGTGCTGCGGCACGGCGGGGTGTTCCTCAACGCCGACCACATGCCCGACCCCGGCCTGCCCGAGCTGACCGAACGGCTGGCGGACCGGCGCCGGACCCGCCGCGAGTCGCGGTACGCGGCCGGCGCGGTGCTGTCCTGGGAGGCGTGGTGGGACCGGGTCGCGAAGGACCCGGCGCTCGGGCCGCTGCTGGCCCGGCGGCGCGAGGTGTTCGCCGGCGGGCACGGCCTCGACACGGAGCCGCCGGTCTCCTGGCACCTCGACGCGCTGCGCGCGGCCGGGTACGCGGAGG
>DATEJJ010000887.1:0-3636 GCA_035278125.1 Rugosimonospora sp. | reverse complement strand
CCTGGGCGGCCTGCTGCTGCCGGGCCTCGTGCTCGGCCTGGTCGCGCGCCCGGCGGTCGGCCTCGGCGGCGTCGGCCAGGGCCTTGACCTCGGCCTCGGTCTGCTCGGCGAAGTGCCAGAAGAGCATGATGCCGGCGACTTCGAGGACGACCATGCCGGCGTGGAAGGCGACCATGCCCACGGCGCCGCCGTGCGACATGGCCATGCCGAAGACGCGCTGCGGGTCGAGCAGACCGAGCAGACCATGGTGTACCACCACGGCGCCCACGGCCCACAGCAGCGGCGTCCACTGCTGGTACAGCGCGACGAATACGAGAACCGCCAGCAGGTGAAGGTGGACACTCACCTCGCCGCCGGACAGTTCGATGGCGGCGAAGCTGCACGCGATGAGGCCGAGGCTGGTCAGCTCGCCGCGCGCCCGCCGGCTGCGTACCACCGCCGCCAGCACGGCGACGGCGGCGACCAGCAGCGGCCAGGCCAGCGCCTCGGACAGCGCCATGGGCCCGAGCAGTCCCAGCAGCACCAGCGCGGGGAGGTGTAGCCACAGCAGCCAGGTGAGGATGCGGTGGCGGGCTGCCCAGGAGGCGTCCGACAGGGTGGCGCCCCGGGGCAGGTACGAAGTGACCGACCTCATACCGGCACTATCGGCACCTACACGCACGAGGTTAGCGGCCGGTAATCGGTTAACCCTTGCGTTTGGTACCGGAGTGGTTACGGCTCACTCCTCTGACACCGGTTGCTGGGCAGTCTGTCACGGGAGCGTACACCTGTTTGTGCGCACGCAGCCGTACATGGTGGTACGGGTCGATGGCTCCGCGGAGCCATCGACCACGACCGGCTGTGTGGACGAAAGTGGCGTGACGACTTGGACGACGGCACTCTGCCTGTTTCCGCGGCGCAGCGCGAGATCTGGCTCGCGCAGCAGCTCGCCTCGGATACCTCGATCTTCCGGATCGCGGAGTATGTGGACATCGACGGGCGAATCGACACCGTGCTGTTCGAGGCCGCGGTGCGTACGGTCGTCGCCGAGGCGGACAGCCTCCACGCCCGGTTCACCGAGGAGCGGGGGGTGCTCCGGCAGACCATCCGGCGCGACGAGAACTGGCCGTTCCCGGTCATCGACGTGAGTGCCGAGGCCGACCCGCGCGCCGCGGCGGAGGCGTGGATGCGCGCCGACCTGGCCCGGCCGTACGACCTGTCCGGGGGCTTGTTCTCCTGCGCGCTGCTGCGCCTGTCGCCGTACCGTTTCCTGTTCTACCAGAGCGTCCACCACATCAGCATGGACGCGTTCGGCGCCGCCCAGTTGACCGGCCGGGTCGCGGAGGTCTATACCGCCTACGCACTGGGCCGGCCGGTGGGGCCGATGCCGTTCGGGCCGCTGCGGGACCTGATCGAGCAGGACGAGGCGTACCGCGGGTCGGCGCGCTTCGCCGTGGACCGCGGGTACTGGCTGGACCGGCTGGCGGACCGGCCCGACCGGGTGAGCCTGGCCGGGCGGAGCGCGGCACCCTCCCTCACGGCGCTGTCCCGGGGCGCGGTGCTGCCGGCCGAGCGAGCCGAGCACCTGCGCCGGGCCGCGCGGGCCGCCCGGACGCACTGGTCGGCGCTGCTCGCCGCCGCCACGGCGGGATACCTGTACCGGATGGTGGGCGAGCGGGACGTGCTGGTGGGGCTGCCGGTGCGGGCGCGTACCGGGGACACGGTGATCCCGGGCGTGAGCGCGAACGTGCTGCCGCTGCGGATCGCGGCCGGCCCCGGGACGCCCCTACGCGAACTGGCGGCTCAGGCGACGGCCGAGATCCGGCAGGCGCTGCGCCACCAGCGGTACCGGGGCGAGGAGCTGGCCCGGGACCTCGGCGTGGCGGGCGGGCTCGCCGGCCTGGTCGGGCCGCGGGTCAACGTGATGCCCTACGACCGCGAGGTGAGCTTCGCCGGCGCTGCGGCGACCGCGCACACCATCTCCCTCGGCCCGGTCGAGGACCTGTGGGTGGTCGGGTACGACCGGGGCCGCGGCGAGGTGCGCGTCGACGTGGCCGCGAACCCGGCCCTGTACACCGAGGACGAGCTGGCCGGCCACCACCGGCGGGTACTCGCGCTGCTGGACGCGGTCGCCGAGCGGCCGGACCAGCCGCTGGGCCGGGTGCCGCTGCTGACCGGGGACGAGCTGCACCGGGTGCTGGTGGCGTGGAACCCGCCGGCGGTACGTACCCGCGCCGCGGTCACGCTGCCGGAGCTGTTCGAGGCGCAGGTACGCCGTACCCCGGACGCGGTGGCGGTCACCTGCGACCGGGAGGGGCTGCGGTACGCGCAGCTGGACGCGGCCGCGAACCGGCTCGCGCACCGCCTGATCGAGGCGGGCGCGGGTCCGGAGCGGGTGGTGGCGCTGGCCCTGCCGTACGGGGTGGACCTGCTCGTGGCGATCCTGGCGGTACTCAAGAGCGGTGCGGCGTACCTGCCGCTGGACCCCGGGTACCCGCCGGAGCGCATCGCCTTCATGCTCGCCGACAGCCGGCCGGTCGCGCTACTGGCCACTGTGGACACGAAGGATGCGGTGCCCGAGCCGGACATGCCGGTGATCCTGCTGGACGACGGGGCGGCCGGGTACCCGGACGGTGCGGTGACCGACGCGCACCGGCGCGGCCGGCTGGACGCCCGCCACCCGGCGTACATCATCTACACCTCCGGCTCAACCGGCCGGCCGAAGGGCGTCGTCATCACCCACCACAACGTGGTGCGGCTGTTCGAGGTGACCCGGCGGCAGTTCCGCTTCGGCCCCGGCGACGTGGTGCCGCTCGTGCACGCGGTCACGTTCGACGTGTCGGTCTGGGAGATGTGGGCCGCCCTGCTGTACGGCGGGCGGCTGGTGGTGGTACCGCGCGAGGTGGTGCGCGCGCCGGCCGAGCTGCTGCACCTGCTGGTCGCGGAGCGGGTGACCGTGCTGTGCCAGACGCCGGGCGCGTTCGCCGCGTTGCGACAGGCCACTGTGGACGATCCCGGGACGGGCCGCGCGCTGGCGCCGCGCTTCGTCATCTTCGCCGGCGAGGCGCTGGACTTCAGCATGCTCGCGAGCTGGTACGCCGACCACGACGACCGCGCGCCGGTGATGGTGAACATGTACGGCACCACCGAAACGACGGTGCACGCCACGCATGTGGACCTGGTGCGCGCGGACACGGTGGGGGAGCGCAGCCGGAGCCGGGGTTTGGCGGAGGCGAGCACCCCCGACGCGCCACCTGCGGGTGGGAACCTGGTCGGCGGGCCGCTGCCCGACCTGCGCGCGTACGTGCTGGACGGCGGGCTGTACCCGGTGCCGCCCGGCGTGGCGGGCGAGCTGTACCTGGCCGGCCCGGGGCTGGCGCGCGGCTACCTGGCCCGCCCGGGGCTGAGCGCGCAGCGGTTCGTAGCGGACCCGTTCGGGGCGCCGGGAGAGCGGATGTACCGCACCGGCGACCTGGTGCGCTGGCGGGCCGACGGGTGCCTGGACTACCTCGGGCGCTGCGACGAGCAGGTGAAGGTGCGCGGGTTCCGGATCGAGCTGGGCGAGATCGAGGCGGTGGTGGCCGGCTTGCCGGGGGTGGCGCAGGCCGCGGTGACGGTACGGGAGGATCAGCCGGGCGACACGCGCCTCGTCGGGTA
>DATEJJ010000886.1:0-5969 GCA_035278125.1 Rugosimonospora sp. | reverse complement strand
GTCGGGATCCTGGCCGGCAACTTCTGGGCCGACCTGGAAGCCCACCACCCGGGCCTGGACACCATCGCCCTGCCCCGCGACGTCGCGACCGCCTGGAAGCAACGCCTGCGCGTGATCGTCGGCCGGGACGGCTCCACGCGGGAGCGTAAGAACTACCTCGACGTCCTGATCCGGGTCCGGTCGTTCTACCTCGACCTACAGGAGTGGGCCCTGCAAGACCCGTCGTGGGCGGCGTGGGCGGTGGCCAGCCCGATCAGCAAGGCCGACACGGCCGGTCTGCTCAAGGCCCGCCGCAAGGTGATCGCGGAGATGCATCAACGCACCCGCGAACGACTGCCGCACCTGCCGATCCTGGTCGACACCGCCGACCGGCATCGCCGCCAGCAGACCGCGCTGCTGAACGCCGCGACCGCAACGACCGTCGGCACACTGTTTACCCACGACGGCAAGCAGTACCGCCGCACGATGCACCGGTCACACACCGTCGGCTGGGCCCGGACCCGACCACCGGCCGACGTCGTCGTGGTCGAGGACCTCAGCACCGGCAAGGTTTACGACCTGACCCGCGTCGAAAGCGACGCGTTCTGGGCCTGGGCCGCGATCGAGGTGCTGCGACACACCGGCGTGCGGGTGGAGGAGCTCCTGGAGCTCACGCACCTGGCATTGATCTCATATGTGCTGCCCGACACCGGTGAAGTCGTACCACTGCTCCAGATCGTGCCGTCCAAGACCGACGAGGAACGGCTCCTGCTCGTCACTCCGGAACTGGCCAGCGTGCTCGCCACGATGATCACCCGGATCCGGGACCAAGACGGGCGGGTTCCGCTGGTCCGCCGTTACGACGAGCACGAGCGAACTGTCGGCCCAGCGTTGCCGCACCTGTTCCAGCGCAAGCAAGGCTGGCGTGACTTGGTAATCACCGATCTGACGGTGCAGAAGCTGCTCGCCGCCACCGCCGAACGAGCCGGCCTGATCGACCGCAACCGCGACCCGCTACGCTACACCCCACACGACTTCCGTCGTATGTTCGCCACCGAAGCCGTCACCGGCGGGCTACCGGTGCACATCGCGGCCCGCATCCTCGGCCACCACAGCCTCGCCACCACACAGACCTACCTGGCCGTCTTCCAGGACGACCTGATCCGTAGCTACCGCGCCTTCGTCGACCAACGCCGCGCCACCCGACCGGTCGCCGAGTACCGCGAACCCACCGACGAGGAATGGGCCGAGTTCCAGCAACACCCTGTTGACTGCACTACGTCAGAGATCAATGACCGGGCTGGGTTCCGGTCTGGTGGGAGGACGTGGTGTGGTCGAGGATATGCGGCGGGAGTTGGCCGAAGGGCAACGATCTGTCCCGGCGGTGGGAGCGGTGGTCTCGGGCGGGACGTCCGACCTGCCGTTCGTGGTGGTGGACGGCGATGGTGGGCGATTGGAACCGGTCGTCGCGTACTTGCGGGACCTCATGCTCGGCGACGCGAGCCCGTTGACGTGCCGCAGCTACGGGTTTGACCTGTTGCGGTGGCACCGGCTGTTGTGGTTCCTGGGGATCGAGTGGGACCGGGCGACCGAAGCTGACGTCGCGACCTTGGTGGCGTGGTTGCGGGCGGCGCGCAATCCGCAGCGGCGGCGCAGCCTCCCGGGCTCGCCGCCGGCGGGGTCAGTGAACCTCAAGACGGGCAAGGCGTCCCTTCGAGCTGGGTATGCGCCGAGGACGATCAATCACGCTTTGACTGTGGTGCATGGCTTTTACGCGTTCCATGGTCGGTTCGGCGCGGGGCCGGTGGTCAATCCGGTGCCGGTCTCCGCGCAGCGTCGGCAGGTGTTGGCCCACCGCAGCCCGTTGGAGCCGGTCCCGGTCGTGCGCCGTGCGCGGTTACGGCAGCGGGTGCCCCAGCAGGCCCCGAGGGCGATCCCCGATGCGTTGTGGGACGAGTTGTTCGCCGCGATGGGCTGCGACCGCGACCGGGCGCTGCTGGAGTGCTACGTCAGCTCGGGTGTCCGGGCCACCGAGTTGCTGGGCGTGACGCTGGAGGACATCGACTGGGCCGGCCAGCTGCTCTACGTGGTGTCGAAGGGCAGCAGGCTGCGCCAGCCGGTGCCGGCATCGCCGGACGCTTTCCGTTACCTGGGCCGCTATCTGGCCGACGACGGTCTGCCTGCCCCGGGGAGACCGGTGTGGCGGACCCGGCGTGGGGATCCCCGCCCGCTGACGTACTGGGCGGTGCGGCGGGTGCTGCAACGCGCCAACGAGAAGCTGGGCACCAACCACACTCTGCACGACGCCAGGCACACCGCCGCCACCAGGATGGCCGCAGACGAGCGGCTGACGCTGGCCGAGGTCCAGACGATCATGCGGCACGCTCACCTGGACACCACGGGGCACTATCTCACCGCCCGGATCGAGGACATGCACGACAAGCTTCAAGAGCACTACACCAAGCCGAAGCCGCAGCGGTCCTACCCGGCCGGCTACGACCCCGCCGACATCGAGGCGGTGTTCGGTGGCTGAATTCGGCACGGCACAGCTGCCCAAGAACTCCTGCTCGCCGCCCACCCGCTTCGCCGGGCTGCGCGGCGAGCCAGCGAAGCCGGCCGCATCCCCGATGCCGCACGGCGACCTCACCGCCTCTGGCGCCGAGCAGATCCAGCAAGTCGTGCGGGATGTCTGGCCGGGCGGCCCCGACGCGGTCCGGCGGCGTGCACGTGGCGCACGGTTCCTGCTGGAACATCTGACCGGCTTCCCCGGACCGGCCTGGCAACAGCGTTGGGAGGCCAGCGGTCTGAATGAGCGGGGACGCCCGGTGACCGCGGTCAGAGGCAAGCAGGCCGAGCGCGACGAGATCTGCGTGGGTACGGCCTGCCTGTTCAGCCTCCGGGTGATCCGGCCGTCGTTGCAGGCGCTGCGCTCGACCAGGTTCCTCCGCTACGGCGAGCGGTTCCTCACCGCCCAGAACGACCCCTTGCTGGAGGAGTTCTGGAAGCGCGTTCAGGACACCACGGTGCATCCACTGCACCATGGTTCGGCGCTGTTCGACACCACGGCAGCGTTGACAACGCAGGGCATCGCACTGGCCGACCTGACACCCGACGCGTTCCTGCACTACGTATGGGAATCCCGGGACCACGGCCTGGCGCTCAAGGGCCGCGGCGATAACGGCCGCGGCCAGTTCCCTGGGCAACTGGCCTGGCAGGTGCTGCACGACATGGGCCACTTCCCATCCGGCACCCCGGCGACGCTGCGCGCGGCCGTACTCAGCGGGCGGCGCACGGTCCAGGAACTGGTCGACCGCTACAACATCCGCCAGCAGGGTGTCCGGCAACTGCTGCTGGATTACCTGCGACGGCGGGAACCCGAGATGGACTACTCCACCTTGGACCAGCTGTCCCGCTCATTGGCCGGCTTGTTCTGGGCCAAGATCGAGGCACTCGCCCCCGCCCAGCCGGACCTGCGGATCGGCGCCGAACTCTACAAGCGGTGGCGTGAGGCGCTTGGCACCCATCAGGACGGCCGCAAACAGCGCGAGGAGTTCGAGCACATCCTGCGCTCGGTGCGCTCCTTCTACACCGACCTGCACAGCTGGGCGGTCGAGGAACCTGAGAAATGGGCGCCGTGGGTGGCGCCATGCCCCGTCCCGGACGGCGCGCTGCGCGGGGTCATCATCCGCCAACGGCGGCGCAAGGAACGGATGGACGACCGGGTGCGCCAGCGCCAACCGCTGCTGCCGATGCTCGTGGCCCACCTGGAGGACCGCTACCACCACCTGCGGGCCCTGCTACAGGCAGCCTCGCCCCTGGCCAATGGTGAAACGGTCACGGTCAACGGGCAGGCATACCAACGCGTCTGGACCGCCGCCGACGACCGAAGGGCCAGGCGGGGCGGACAGGCCAACACCCGGGTCCTCGACCTGGCCACGGGCAAAGACATCAACGTCACCACAACCGAGGACCTCGCTTTCTGGGAGTTCGCCGCAGTGGAAGTCCTCCGCCACGCGGGTATTCGCATCGAAGAGCTGCTGGAGCTCACCCACCTGAGCATCAGGCAGTATCAGCGCCCCAACGGCGAGGTCATCGCCTTGCTGGTGGTCGCCCCGTCCAAGACCGATCGTGAGCGCGTCATCCCGATGTCGGCGGAATTGTTCGCCGTGTTCGCGGCGATCATCCGGCGGCATACTCAGCATGGCCGCGTCATTCCGCTCATCCAGCGTTACGACAACCACGAGCGGCGGATGAGCGACCCCATGCCGTTCTTGTTCCAACGCCACACAGGCGCGGTCCCGCGCGTGATCTCGCCCGCGACGGTGCTGGTCATGCTCCGCCGCCGCTGCGCCGAGCTGGCCGAACAGCACCCCGGGTTCCGCGCTGCCTGCTTCACACCGCACGACTTCCGCAGACTGCTGGCCACGGATCTGGTGAACAACGGCCTGCCCATCCATATCGGCGCGGCGCTACTCGGGCATTTGAATCTGCAGACCACTCGCGGATACGTGGCCGTGTTCAACGAAGATGTCGTACGCCACTACCAGGAATTCCTCGACCGCCGACGGCAGGTGCGGTCAGGGGATGAGTATAAGCCTGTGACCGACAGCGAGTGGTCCGAGTTTGAGGAACACTTCGACCAGCGGAAGGTTGAGCTGGGCGGTTGTGCGCGACCATACGGTTCCGCTTGCCAGCATGAGCACGCGTGTTTGCGCTGCCCAATGCTCGCGATAAACCCGAAAATGCTGCCCCGGCTCGACGAGATCGAGGACGACCTGCTGGCCCGCCGCGCTCGGGCCGAGCACGAGGCTTGGCTCGGCGAGGTCGAGGGCATCGACCTCACGCTCACCTTCCTCCGGCAGAAACGGCAGGAAACCAAGCGCCTTGCCCGCATCGCGCCAGTCGAGCTCGGCATGCCCAGCGTCCAGCCCACACCAGCAACCAGGCAAGAATGAGGACATGTATCGCCTGCGAGCGGTCATCGCCGCCGAACACGTACTCCGCGATCTGGCCGGCGCTTTCGAAGACGCGCACATCGTTCCCCTGGGCCAGCACCTGTCCCTGCTGCCGATGACCGACGAACGCTTCGACGCGGTCACCGTCGCCGGGACGCCCCAACTCGACGGAGTCTGGGAGGCACCCGCAGGGTTCGGCCCCGCCCTGGCCTCTTGCTCGGCGAACGGCCCGGTCGCCTACGTCGAGGCCGAATACTGCGGTGGAACAGGCGAACAGTCCGCGATGGCATAGGACTGCGGGCAAGTCGTTCTGGGCCATCTCCACCTGGCCGAGAAGGACCCAATCCCAGCGGCCGGCACACCCATCTCCCAGGCACTGCGGCGGCTCGGGGTCACCCAGGGCGACCACCAGGACGAGTTTGACGCGGTTGGTCTCGGCCGACACCGCGACACGGAAGACTGGCTTCCATCCACGACCTGATCAAGACGCGGTGGTCGGCTTCCACCCCACAGATCCGACCACCGCGTCGAGTTCGCCGCCCCAGAAGCCGAGCAAGGACAGCTTCCGCACGACCCACGTCCGCGCCTTCAACCAGTGATCCAAGATCAAGTTTGACAAGTGCAGAGAAACTTCCAGCTACGCAAACTCGAACTGGGCACCTGCGGACGCCCCTACGGAACCCCCTGCCAGCACGAACACGCCTGCATCCGCTGCCCGATGCTGCGGGTGGACCCGCAGCAACGACAGCGCCTCACCGACATCATCGACAACCTCCAACAGCGGCTGCACGAAGCCCACGAACGCCGGTGGCTCGGCGAAGTACAGGGACTCCAGATAAGCCTGGACGCGGCCCGCGCCAAGCTGGCCACCGTGGACCGCCTCGCCGGAAGCACGCCGTCTGGGCCCACGATGCTGGGCCTGCCCAGCTATCCACCGCGGCCCACGCCACCAAACCGTTCAAAACGCGGCCAGCCGCAGCGCAAACCCGATGCGGCCGTCGACCCTGATACCCGTGGACGGAGCCGATCGGCCAC